>JBAULD010000735.1:0-10839 GCA_049578005.1 Polyangiaceae bacterium | reverse complement strand
CCTGTCGCGGGAGCTCTCCCGTATAGCGCGTACGGATGGGTGACGCGCTTGGTGATGCGCCACATCTCGAAGATGGAGGGCGGACCGACCGACACGTCGTGCGATTACGAGATGACCCACTGGAGCTCGCTCGACAAGTTCGTCGACTCGCTGGTTCAGAGCCTGGATCACGGCTAGGCGGGCTATAAGCTAAGGTCGGGCATTCGAAATGCGGGCTCCGCGACTCATCCCGCGACCTCCGCTCTTCGCTGGCTTTGCAGTCTTCATCGTCCTAGGTGCGGTCGGGTTTCTCCCTCTATTCGGCGGCCCGGGGTACGAGCAGGCGCTCGCGAGCGGTCTCATCGTGCCCGCTGCCGCGGCGATTGCGACGGCGCTCGACCTGTCGGCCTCGAACCTCGCCCCGTTCGCGGGCATCGCCCGTGGCGTTGCTTGCGGCGCTGCTCTCGCTTTGGTCGCGTTCGCGACCGCGCTGCTCCACGGGCTGCGCGTCGGCATATGCGATTTTGCCGGAGGGTCCGCCTTCTTCGCCCTCACCGCGGGTTCTGGCGCAATCCTCGGCGGAACGTGGGGCGCCGTCGTCGCCGAGATCTGTCGCGGCAGCCGGAGAAGGAGGACCGCTTGCGTGCTGCTCTCGCTCGCGGCGCCTGTCGCCGGCATCGTCCTCAGCGTCGCGCGCTTCGTGAGCTCGCCGATGATCTTCTCGTTCGACCCCTTCTTCGGCTTCTTCAGCGGGACCCTGTACGACACGATCGTCGATGTACGCACCGAACTCTGGACCTATCGCGCCGGGTCTCTGGCGACCGTTGCGGGCGTCGCCCTCGTGGCGTCCGCATTCTCGCGCAGCCCGTCGGGGACGCTTTCGCCGCGCCCGCTTCGCATGGATTGGCGCGCCGCCGGCCGGCTGCTTCTCGGTCTCGCCGCGATGACCGGCAGCGTCGCCGTCGCGGCCGACGGCCCCGAGCTCGGACATTGGCAAACCGCAGGCTCGATCGCACGATCGCTCGGGGGCCGGGCCGCCGGGCCACACTGCGACGTCCTCTACCCCGATTCGCTGCTCGAAGAGCAGGTCGCGCTGCTCGTGAGAGACTGCGAAGAAGAGCTATCGGCCGACGAGAGCCGGCTCGGCGCCCGCCTCGGCGGACGGCTCACCGAGTTCGTGTTCCGCGACGTCAACGAAAAGCGACGGCTGATGGGCGCCGCGCAAACCTCTATCGCGAAGCCCTGGCGGCGCGAAGTCTACGTGCAGCTGGCCGGCTACCCCCACCCGATCCTCGGCCACGAGATCGCACACGTCGTCGCCGGCAGCTTCGGCCGCGGGCCGTTTCGGATCGCCGGAAGCGTGGGCGGGCTCTGGCCCAACCCCGGCCTCATCGAGGGCGTAGCCGTCGCCGCGTCGCCCGACGACGAGGAGCTGACCGACGCGCAATGGGCCCGCGCGATGCTCGACCTCGGAATCCTGCCGCCCATCCAGCAGCTCTTTTCGTTCGGCTTCCTCGGCGAAAACGCCGCCAAGAGCTACACCATCGCCGGCGCCTTCGTCACTTGGGTGCTCGACCGCTGGGGCTCGTCGGTCGTGCGCGCCTGGTACGGTGGAGCGTCGATGGAAGCGCTTTCCGGGCAAAGCTGGAAGGCGCTGGACGACCAGTTCCGGCAATCGCTGCGGAGCCTGCCGATGCCCCCCGAGGCCCTCGCGTACGCGAGGGCGAGGTTCGAACGCCCGAGCGTCTGGGTTCGTAAGTGTCCGCACGTGGTCGACGCGCTGAACCGAGACGGCGACCGGTGTCGCGACGACCATCGCCTCGATCGGGCGATCGAGGCGTACGACCGCGTCCTCTCCCGCGACCCGGCCGACTGGCACGCTCGCTTCGAGCTGGCCCGAATCGACGTCTGGTACCGGGACAACGCTCGGGGGAGGGAAGAGCTCACGAATGTAGAGCAGGACGAGCGAGCGCCGAGGACGTGGCGCGACCGCGCTCAAGAGTTGCTCGCCGACGACGACTTGGCGCGCGGCTCGACAGAACGTGCGGCGGTCTCTTATCGCGCGCTCGCCGCGCGCACGCTCGACGAGGACTCCGCGCGCACGCTCGAGGTCAAGGCACAGAGCGCATCCGATCCTGCATCGCGCAGGGCGATCGTCGACTTGCTGGTCGGGGCGCCGGGACGGACGGTCGACCCCTGGCTGGGCGCGCTTTCGCTCGGGACGTGGGCGGAGCGAGCGCACGACCCACTCGCCGAGTACCTCATCGGAAAGAACCTTGCCCTCCACGCGGAATACGCCCGCGCCGCCGCGTGGCTCGACGGCGCACTCGACGCGGGCGTTTCGACGCCTTCGGTCGGACGGGAGCTCTTGCGGCAGCGGGCCATTTGCGCCTGCGCGCTCGACGATTCAAAGGCGATCGAGCACGTGCGAGCGAGCGTCCAATCGGACGCGTCGCCGTTCGCGAAAAGCGCGGGCGGGGGCCGAAGGCAATCGGTTCTCGCGCTTCTCGCGCGCTGCTCGGATACGCCGGCCCCCGGCCCTTCCTCTCGATGAGGGCTGGGAGGTGCGGAAAGTCGGCCTACTTGCCGGCCTTCTTCTCCTTCTTCCTCTTCTGCTTTTCTTTCGTCGAGAGCTTCGGCTTGTTGTCCTTCTTCCCTTTTTCGATTCCCTTGGCCATGGGTGTCTCCCTTCAGCGTCCGAGCGTACGAGGGCGGGCGCCTCCGGTCGAGAAATCGCCGCACTTTGCTGTCCGCGGCTCTACCTCGCCTCGAACTTCGCCGTCTCTTTGCTGATGCGGTAGCGGTTGCTGCACGTCTCGCCTTTTTTCGGCTTCCACTTCTTGTCGGCGACGAACTGCCCGTCTTTGCAGAGGACTTGCTTGCCCTCGGTGGAGCAAGACGGAGCCATCTCCTCGTCGCACGCCTCGCCCTCACGAACGATGCTCTTGTCACAGCGGGCGCTGTAGTTCCCGGGTAGCTCGCAGCCGAGCGGACCGAGGCATTGGAGACGGGTCTTGAAGTGCCCGCCGACGCACACGAGAACGTTCTTGCGCGTCGTGTCGCAAGCGCCAGTACCTTCCTCTTGGCATTCTTCGCCCTCGAGCGCGATCGATCGGTCGCACCCAACGCCTCCGCCGGCGAGCGTCTGGCACGCGCGCTCACCGTGGCAGGTTCGGTGAACGGCGAGCTTACCGTCGACGCAAGAGAGCTCTGTCTTCTGCGCTCCGTCGCAGACGATGGAATCGGGGCGGCACGTGTCCCCTACCTCGCCCGTGGGTGTGCATTTCGGGTTGTTGTTCGCGTCGAGGACGCAGCTGCCGCGGCAGCTCCATTCGACGGCGTACTTCGACTCGCGGCATCGGAGCTCGAACTTGCCATCGTTGCTGCACGCACGCGCGCCCTCGTGTGCGCAGCCGTCGCCCACGTCCGCTTTCGTGTTGTCGCAGACGAGCGACTTGCCGTCGTCGTTGCACCCGTCTTTTCCTTTGCACGTTTCAATCACGTACTTCTTGTTGACGCACACGGCGTGCGACGCCTTGTCGATACAGCTGCCCGGAGTGTCCGTGCATTCTTGCCCGGCCTTCGGGCGGCATGCGCCGAACACCGCGACGAGCGCGACGAGCGCAAAGGAAAAGCCGGCGGAGGCGGCGGCCGAGGCAAAAGAGGCAAACGGTCGAGGGCGTGACGGCACGGCGGGAATCCTAGACGAAAGCAGTCGCGTGCTCTACATCGAGTGCACTCTGTCCGGCGCCTCGGAATCCAGGACCTCCCGCGCGCGCGGTCTCGGGGTCGTCGACGCTTCCCTCTTGGTCGTGGGCAGCATCGTAGGCGCGGGCATTTTTCTCGTCAGCCCCTTCGTTGCCCAGCAGGTACGCTCGCCGGCCGCGTTCTTGGCCACGTGGCTGATCGGCGGCGCGGTCGCGCTCTCGGGGGCGCTGAGCAACGGCGAACTCGGCGGCCTTTTTCCCCGGTCCGGCGGTGAGTACATCTACTTGCGGGAGGCCTACGGACCGGCGTTCGGTTTCCTCAGCGGCTGGATGAGTTTTTGGATCGCGTTTCCCGGGTCGATCGCCGCGCTCGCCTCCGGATTCGGCGCCACGATCGCGCCCATGCTCGGCCTGACTGCCGCCCGCGCCCCCGTCGCCATCGGAGCCGTCGCCATCGCTGGACTCACGTGGATCAACGCGCTCGGGCTGCGCCCGGGGAAATGGACCCAGAACATCTTGTCGGCCGCCAAGCTGGCCGCGTTCGGCGCCCTCCTGACGCTCGGCCTCTTCGTGCGTCATCGCGACGTGCCCACCGGTCTCTCGCCGTTCTTCGCCCCGGGCGACACGGCGGGCGGCGTCGGCATGGCGCTCGTCCCCGTGATGTTCGCGTACAGCGGATGGAACGCGGCGACTTACGTCTCCGGGGAGATGCGCGATCCGGCGCGCTCGCTCGGCCGTGCGCTCGCCCTCGGGACGGCGCTGTGCATCTTCCTTTACTTGCTGGTCAACGCCGTCTACCTGCGCGCCATGCCGCTCGACACGCTCGCGCACACCGATGAACCGGCGCGGCTGGCCGCGGCGAGACTCGGCGGCGGCACCGTCGCGTCGGTTCTTTCGCCCCTCGTCGCGGTGTGCGTGCTGAGCTCGATGCAGGCGTCGGTGCTCGTGGGGCCACGGATTTATCGGGCCATGGCCGTCGACGGCCTCTTCTTCGCGCCGGTCGGGCGGCTCCATCCGAAGACGCAGGTTCCGCTCGTGGCGCTCCTGCTCCAATCGGTGGTCGCGGTGGTCTTGCTCGCGAGCGGCAGCTTCGACCAGCTCCTCCGGTTCGCCACCTTTGCGATCGTTGCATTCTCCACGCTGACCGTCGCCGCGGTCATCGTTCTGCGGTTGCGCCGACCCGATGCGGAGCGGGCGTTCCGAGTGCCAGGCGGCGTGCTTCTCCCTTTTCTGTTCGTCGCCGCGAATGTATGGGTGCTTTGGAGCGTTCTAGTCGGGGGTGCGAATGAGGCCCGCATCGGGCTCGTCATCGTCGCCAGCGGCGTTCCGGCGTACTTGGCGTTCCGGTCGTTCAGGCGACCCGAGGAGACTTCTGGATGACCCTTCGTTGGCCCGCGCTGCTCATCCTGCTCGCGCCGTGCTGCGCGCGTGCCCCGGCTCCCGCCGCGAGCAGTACCGCGTCCGAAGTGTCGGCCAACGCGGTCGGTGCGGTCGCGGCCGCGACCGATGCTTCGTTGCCCCTCGTCGCGGCTACCGATGGCGCCGATCCGGCGGCTTCGATTGAAGCCTCGTCCGGCAGCGCTCTTGTCTCCTCGGGTGACGCCGAAGCCGCGTCGAGTGAGCCGGAGCTCGAGGGCAAGAACTTCGGCGCGGAGGCTCGAACACTCTTCCGCGTCGCCGCGTGCGGCTCGACGGGCGAGGTGCCGGCGCGCTTCGATCCGGCCGTCGTAGCGCGGCATTGCGAAGAGCTGGGGCGAGCGTACGCCGATTACCAAAAAACCTGGATCGACGTGGCCAAGCCATTCATCGCGTCGCTCCGGCCGAAAAACTTGCCCAGCGTCGTCGTGTACCCGTTCGGCGGCGGCGATCTCGCAAGCGCACTTGCGACGTTCCCTGGTGCGACGGAGATTACGACGATCTCGCTCGAGCCGGCCGGCGACGTTCGCCCCATCGACACGCTGAGCGCGGACCGTCTCGCCCACGAGCTCCAGACCCACCGCTCCCATCTCGAACGGCTGTTCGAAAAGGCCCATTCGCGTACCGACAACCTCGACAAAGAATCGAAAACCGAGCTTCCCGGCGAAATCTTGTTCGCTCTAGCCGCGCTCGCCGTCCATGGCGACGAGCCGGTGGGGCTCCGCTACTTTCGGCTTCACCCCGACGGCTCGGTCGCATACGTCACCCAGGGCGACATCGACGGTGCCAAGACGGTGGCCGACAGGCGAGCGCTCTTCGCGAACGCCGAGCTGCGCTTCCGGACGGCGGGGTCGGACGGGCCGGTCCAGGTATTTCGTCACATCAGTTTCAATCTCGACGACTCGCACCTAGCCGCCGACCCGAGCCTGCTCGCTCACCTCAGCGCGAAGGGCAAAGTTGCGGCCATGACCAAGGCTGCGAGCCACCTCCTCTGGAGCGAGCACTTCGGCACCGTACGCACCTGGCTCCTCGACCACACCGATTGGATGATCTCCGATTCGACGGGCATTCCTCCGCGCTTCGCGACTGCCGCCGGCTTCGCCCAGGACACCTACGGGGCATTCCACGGTCCCGCGCCTTTCGGCTTGCTGGACGACCGCGACGCGGCCGACATGAAAAAGCTCTTCACTTCGCAGCCTGCGCGCGATCTCCCGTTTCGGTACGGCTATCCGGACCGGGACGGGCACGGCCACATGATCGTGACGACGCGCATGTGATCCCCGCGGTCCAGTACTCGACCCCGGCCACGAGCCCGGAGATCGCCGCGGCGGCTGCGATCGCGCGCCGCGCCTCGGGCCACACGAGCGCCGCCGCGATGGCCGCGGTCTGGAGGACCGTCGTCAGCTTGCCGGCGGGACTGGAGGGGGTCGCTGCGCTGGCGCGAAGCAGCGTCCCTCGGGTGGCGAGGACGATAGCGAGCCCAAGCTGAGAAATCTCGCGTGTGCCGAGAAGGACCAGGGCTGCGGGGGAAAGCTTCCCCGCCGCCACGAGGGCGATCGCAGCCGTGGCGAAGAAGATCTTGTCCGCTGTGGGGTCCACGATTCGGCCCACCGCGGTTTCCTGGTGGAGCTTGCGCGCCCAATACCCGTCCGCCACGTCCGTGACCGCGGCGCAGCCGAGTGTCGCGAGCGCCAGCCAGGGCGTGACCGGAGCCGAGCTCGAACGCACCTCGAACGCGAATAAAGCCGCAAGGGGCACTCTTGCGAGGCTGAGGAGGTTCGGGGCAAGGACGAGCTCCCGCCGGCGCGGGGGCTGAAGAAGCGCTGCCGTCATGGGATTGGCGTAGCGGAGCAACGGCCATACCGCGGCGTTTTCGCGGGTAACGTCACCGATTCTTGCACGAAAGTCCGTCTCGGAAGGGACCGCCGGCCCTGGGAGGCTCAACCAGGGAAACGAGAAAAAGGCATGGCGAAACGCCCCAGGGTGCTTAATGTAAGCCTCTCCGCGGGAAGGCCGGGGCATCGGCGCGTGTTGTTCCCATGGTCCCGGAGCGACGCCACCAACCTTCCAGGCATCCCACCCCACTGAAGATCGTGAACGCACCTAGCACAGCCCTCGTCCCCAGGCGGGTGGAACCCCGGCAAGAATCGCTGGAGCTCGAGCCCCTCGCCAGCACAGCCGCGAATGACGCCACCGTGGCGGCGCTCGCACCGCCGCGCTCTCATCGGCGGCGCGTGCTCTCTCACGATGAAGAAGTCGAGCTCTCGCGCCGAATCGAGGCCGGCGAGTGCGGCGCGTTCCACGCCTTGCTCGGCACGCGGACGACCGTCGCGTCGATCCGCGCCATCGCGGCCGAGCTGCGGGCGGGGCAAATGGCGCCGTCGGCACTGCTGCGCAACGCCGAGGAAGGTGCGGACGACGAAGCGCTCGCCGAGCGTCTCGCGCGCCTCCTCGAGCGTGCTGCGAGCACCGCCACTGCACTCGGCCGCCCGGCGCCCGACGCGGCAACCAAAGAGCGACGCCGCCGCCGTCGCGCGCGCATCGCGTCCGAGCTCGCCGACGCGCGCTTCGAGCGTCACTTTTTCACGCGACTCGCCCGCGATCTCCGCACCTCCGGCGCCGATGACCGCACGCGCCGCGCCTTTTCGCGCGGCCTTGCGGAGGCGTCGCGAGCGCTC
Source organism: Polyangiaceae bacterium (assembly GCA_049578005.1). Lineage (GTDB taxonomy): Bacteria > Myxococcota_A > Polyangia > Polyangiales > Polyangiaceae > Palsa-1150. Next base: position 3,059 of record JBAULD010000735.1, on the reverse strand, counting down.
CACGAGTTCGTGGCCGCCAACTTCGGCCTGGTCGTGACCTACGCCCGCCGGTTCATCGGTCAGGGCCTCGACATGCATGATCTCGTTCAGGAAGGTCAGCTGGGGCTCATCCGAGCGGTCGAGAAGTTCGACTGGCGGCGAGGCCTGCGCTTCTCGACGTACGCCGCGTGGTGGGTACGGCAGGCCATGGCGCGCGCGATCGCCGACCAAAGCCGCACCATTCGCGTTCCCGTTCACCTCTTGGAGAGCCGTCACAAGCTCGAGCGTGTGCGTCGGACCATGGCCCAGCAGGGCCAGCGCGAGCCCACCGACGAAGAGCTGGCGCGCGAGAGCGGGTTGCCGCTCGACAAAGTGCGTACGATCGTCGGGTTGGTCCGCGAGCCCCTTCGACTCGAGGCGCCCCTTGGCGACGAAGGCGACGGGGGGAGGCTGGTCGACCTGGTGGCCGATCCTCGGTCCCCCGCTCCGGACGAACAGCTTGCACGCGAACGGATGCAGGAACAAACCCGAGCCCTGCTCCACCTGCTGACGCCGCGCGAACAGCAGCTCTTGCGGCTGCGTTTCGGCATGGACGGCGGTCCAGGTCACACGCTCGAAGAGGTCGGCAAATCGTTCAACCTTTCGCGCGAGCGGGTGCGCCAAATCGAGGCGGCCGCGCTGAAGAAGCTCCGCGCCGCTTCGGAAGAGCGGGAGCTCGGCTCGTATATCGGTCGGTGAACGCGGTCGGTAGCCGCGCCCACTCGCCGATCGAGTTTGCCGAAACGTCGCCGAAGTGGGAGTTCCGGTCGGCCGCTGGAGGACCCACGTCATGTCTCGAGGAGGCGAGGCATGTTCGGCGGCTCACGCAAAGACGCGCTCTTCTACGAAGCCTTTCGTAGCCAGGCTCAAGTGGCGGTCGACGCGGCGTCGAAGTTCGCGACGATCCTGGAGGACCTGAGCGGCGCCGAGCGCGTCGCTTCGGCGGTCGCCGAGGACGAGAAGCGCGGCGCCGCCATTCTCCGTCGCACGGTCCGCGAGCTTCACTCGACCTGGATCACGCCGCTCGACCGGCATCACATCCATGAGCTCGTGACGGCCATCGATGGGGTCATCAGCCTCATCGGCTCGACCGCGATGCGAGTCGTCGTCTTCCGAATCCGCGAGGCTCGGCCCGAGGCGACGGAACTCGCGCGCGACTTGTCCGAAGCCTGCCTCCGCGTGCGGCAAGCGACCGACCTATTGCCGAGACTCTCGAAGTCGACCTCGGAAGAGGTCATGGTCCTGGCGGGCCAAATCCACGAGCTCGAGGGGCGGGCCGACGAAACCCATCGCCGGGCTCTGGCGGCCCTGTTCGACGGAGGGACCGATCCCCTGACGGTCATGAAATGGCGCGAGCTTCTCGACAACCTCGAGCAGGCTACGGACCTTTGCCGCGACGTCGCCCTCCTCTTCGAAGCCATTGTGCTCGAGAACGCCTGAAGGATAGCCAATGCTCGTCGTCCTCTGCGCTCTCATCGGGATGGCCCTCGCCTTCGACGTCCTCAATGGGTTCCACGATTCCGCGAACTCGGTCGCCACAGTCGTCTCCACCCGTGTGCTCGCGCCGAGGTGGGCGGTCGCTTGGGCGGCTTTCTTCAACTTCATCGCCTTTCTAGTCTTTGGGACGCGCGTCGCGAGCAACATCGCCAAAGGTATCGACCCGCATGTGCTGTCGCTCGGTCTCATCGCCGCGGCGCTCTCGGGGGCCATCGCGTGGGACCTCTTGACCTGGTGGTGGGGGCTGCCGACGTCGTCGTCGCACGCGCTCATCGGCGGTTTGGCTGGGGCCGCCGTCGTCAAGGCGGGTTTTCGATCCATCGACGTTGCGTTCTTTTCGAAAACGGTCGCATTCATCGTCATTTCGCCGGTCGTTGGTGGAGTGCTCGGCTTTCTCTTCATGCGGCTCGTCATGCGCTTTTTTGGCGACAAACCGTACGCCGAGATAGACAAGGGCTTCCGTCACGCCCAGCTCGTCTCCGCCGCCGGATATTCCCTTGGCCACGGCGGCAACGACGCGCAGAAGACGATGGGGGTCATCGTGGCCGCCCTCGCCGCAACGGGCCACGCCGACCCCCACGCCAAGATCCCGCTCTGGGTCGTTCTTGCATGTCACGCCGCGATGGCGCTTGGCACGTTCTTCGGAGGGTGGCGCATCATCAAAACGATGGGCACCAAGCTGTCCAAGCTCACCCCACCCGACGGCTTCTGCGCTGAGCTCTCCGGCACGTTGACGCTGATGATGGACACGTTTCTGGGCATACCCGTATCGACGACACACACCATCGCCGGCGGGATCGTAGGGGTCGCGTCGGCTCGCCGCGCGCGGAAGGTTCACTGGCGAACGGCGCAACGCATCGCCTGGGCATGGGCGGCGACGATCCCCGGCGCCGCCGCAATCAGCGCCACGACACTACTGGCGCTGCGCCTCGGCGGAGCGAACCCGTAAGAGGGCGGGCGACGGCGCGGCATCGCCCGACCGCCCGACGAACGCGTGGGGACCGCCCCACCATGAAGACGACGCACGCCGGGCCGGCGTGACGGGACACCGCACGGGGTGGCCGGTTTATCTAAGGCGCTCCGGCGTCAGGACACGTCGTCGTACATAGGAAGTGGCCCGACGGGTCGCAACCGCACGTCGTGCTGCAGGTCCCCGCCGGACCGCCCGATCCGCACCCCTCGTTCGGCGAACAAGCCGCGCCCTGAACGCAGCCCGTGGGCGTTCCCGCGTCGATGCAGACGACGCCGTTCGCTGTCCCGCATGCCGGCGGAGAAGGGGGCGGGGGCGGAGGCGCGCACACCGTCGTGCAGTGGAAATGCCCGCTCGCGGTGCACGTGCACGAGTTCGTGCAGCCGTTGCCGTCGCCACCCCCGCAGCCTTCGCCCTGATTGCATGCGGCCCCTTCGACTGCGCAAGGGGGCGGGGAAGGCGGCAGAGCGCCCGCGTCGACCGCGGGACCGGGCGGGCAGGGGAACTCGAGCGTGCACACGCCGTTCACGACGACGTAGGTGGCCGCTACGCCCTTGCCGTCTGGACATAGCTT
>JBAULD010000734.1:0-2701 GCA_049578005.1 Polyangiaceae bacterium | reverse complement strand
GCCCGAAGCTCAATCCCGCCCGCCAGACGCGCGAGGCCAGCGTCGCGCTGACCCGATTGCATCGCCTCGACCCGGCGCGCTGCCTCTTCCCGCAGCAGCACCCCGACGGGATCGACGCGGGCGCCTTTCACACCGACGTCCTCGCGGTCGGGAGCGGGCCATTTCTGATGACGCACGAGCTGGCCTTCGCAGACGACGCCCGACTCGCCGACGACCTGAGACGGATGCTCGGCGAGGAGCTCCTCGTCGTGCGCGCGACGAGCGACGAGCTTTCTTGCGCGAGCGCGGTCGCGTCGTATCCCTTCAACTCGCAACTTCTTCCCCTGGCCGACGGATCGATGGCCATCGTCGCGCCCGAGGATTCGCGCGAAGACCCTCAGGCCCGCACGTTTCTCGAGCGCGTCGTCGCCGCGGGCGGCCCCGTTCGCGCGCTGCACTACGTCGACGTGCGCCAGTCGATGCAGAACGGCGGCGGCCCTGCGTGCCTGCGGCTGCGGGTCCCGCTGACCGAGCCCGAGGCCGCCGCCCTTTCGGCCAACTCGCTCCTCACAGATTCGCTCCACGACGACCTTCGCGCGTGGATCGGCCGTCACTACCGCGACCGGCTCGTCCCCGCCGACCTCGGCGATCCCGAGCTTGCGCGTGAAGCGATGCGCGCCCTCGACGAACTCACGGCGCTATTGCGTCTGGGGTCCGTCTACGACTTTCAGCGCGCCTGAGGTTGGGAGCCAAAATGTGTGCTAATGCGCGCGATCCCCATGCTCTTTTCGCGCGCCCTCATTCCTACGATGAAAGAGGCTCCGGCCGACGCAACCAATGCCAGCCACGTGCTCTTGACGCGGGCCGCGTACATCCGCCGCGTCGGTGCCGGGATTTACGATTTTCTCCCGCTCGGCCTGCGCGTTCTGCGCAAAATCGAAGCAATCGTCCGTGAAGAAATGGATCGAGCGGGCGCGCTCGAGATCTTGATGCCCGCGCTGCTTCCGGCCGAGTACTTCAAAGAGACCGGGCGCTGGGATCTCTACGGAGACGTTCTGTTGCGCCTCAAAGACCGCAAAGGCGCCGACTACCACCTCGGTCCCACCCACGAAGAAATCGTGACCGACATCGCGCGGCGAGAGATTCGGAGCTGGCGCGATCTTCCGAAGAATCTCTACCAAGTACAGGTGAAGTTCCGCGACGAGCCGCGCGCGCGGGGGGGCCTGCTTCGCGGCCGCGAGTTCTTGATGAAGGATGCCTACTCGTTCGACGCGGACGAGAAGGGCGCGCTCGCCAGCTACGAGACGATGCGTCAGGCGTACGTGCGCATCTTCGATCGCCTCGGCCTCACGTACAGAATGGTGCAGGCCGACTCCGGCGCGATCGGCGGCTCGACGAGCGCCGAGTTTCAGGTGCTCACCGACTCGGGCGAAGACGCGATCGTCGCCTGCGACAAATGCGATTACGCGGCGAACGTCGAGGTCGCGACCGTGAAAGCCGCGGTCGACGGGCCCGCGCCGACGGAAGACCCCGTCTCGCGCGTCCACACACCCAAGCATGGCGCGATCGCAGACGTCGCCAAGCTCCTGCACATCTCCGAGAAGGCGATGCTCAAGTCGCTCCTCTATTTGGCCGGCGAAGAAGTCGTCATGGCGATTGTCCGCGGGGACCACGACGTCAACGAAGTGCAGCTCGCCCGGGCCATGGGAGTCGGCGAAGTGTTTCTCGCCAGCGAAGCCGACGTGGAAAAAGCCACCGCGGCGAAGGTGGGCTTCGCCGGGCCGGTCGGGTTCAAAGGCAAAGTGCTGGTCGATCGGGCGGCCTCGCTCGTCCCGAGCGGAGTCACAGGCGCGAACGAGACCGACTGGCACCTCAAGAACGTGCGCTTCGGGCGCGACTACACCGGACACGTGGCCGACTTGAGGCTCGCGGCGACGGGCGACCCCTGTCCGCGCTGCGACGGCGGTACGCTCACGAGCTATCGCGGAATCGAAGCAGGCCACATCTTCGTCTTGGGAACGAAGTACTCGCAGGCGATGGGGGCGAACTTCATCGACGAAAAGCAGCAGACGAGGCCTCTCGTCATGGGGTGTTACGGAATCGGCGTATCGCGCCTCGTGGCGACGACCATCGAACAACACCACGACGAAAACGGCATCCTCTGGCCGATGAGCGTCGCCCCCTACCAAGTCCACCTGGTCACCCTCGGGCGCGAGGGCGACGTGCTCGCCGCGGCGCGCGCTCTCTACGACTCGCTGGAGGCCGCCGGGATCGAAGTGCTCTGGGACGATCGCGACGAGCGGCCGGGCGTCAAGTTCAAGGACGCGGACCTCATCGGAATTCCTCTGCGCATCACCGTCGGGAGCAAGGCGCTCGCCGGTGGCAACGTCGAGCTCAAGCCGCGCGCGGAGAGCGACCCCAAGAAAGCCGAGCTCGTGCCGGTCGGCGACGCGGTGCGGCGAATCGCGGACCTCGTTCGAAAGGCGACCGGGCGCGCGTGAGAGTCGGTTAGAGTGCTACGTACGTGGTTGTGGCCCGCCTCGCCCGACTGCCTCCCCCCCCCGCCGTGCCCGTGCGGTCCCCGCCCGTCGTCGTGACCGGCGAAGAGGAGGTGCGCATTTCCGGCGGATCGGGCGGCCCGTCGTTGGAGGCACGGGTGCACGCGCCGTCCAGTGCCGTCCGCGCCGTCGTCATTTGCCATCCGCATCCTCTGTACGGAGGC
>JBAULD010000733.1:0-1608 GCA_049578005.1 Polyangiaceae bacterium | reverse complement strand
CGAGCTCAGCGTTCGGGAACGCGAGACCCAGCATCCATCTCAGCGTCTCTCGAGAATCGTCGTTGTCTTCGGCCACGAGAATCCGTTCTGGCTCGCCGCTTCTGCAGCGTGTGCCGCCCAGCTCGCGACGAAACACTTCGACCGACGAAGTGCGGGCTGAGGGGTCCTTCTCCAAGGCCCTCAAAAGTGCGCGGTCGATGTGCTCCGGAAGGCCAGGCCGCAAGTCGCTCGGTGGCGGGACCGGTGCCATCGCGTGCTGGAGCAACATCCCCATACTGCCGTCTCCCTCGAATGGCAGACGTCCGGTGAGGACCTCGTAGGATACGCAGGCGAGTGAGTACACGTCGGCGCGCGCTCCCAGGGCCGGGTCGTTCTTGCGCCAGGACGCAACCTCCGGGGCCATGTACGCGGGCGTTCCCACGAGTTCGGCGTGGTGAGGTTGGTCTCGTCGACGCAGAGCGGCAAGTCCCAAGTCGGCTATCCGCGGGCGAAGGCGGTCGTCCAGGAGAATGTTGCTCGGTTTGATGTCGTGGTGAACGGTGTCCTGGGCGTGGATGGCTGCCACGCCCAAACAGATTTCGTCGAGAATGCGTAGCGCCAGATCTAAGTCGGGAGGGCCGTGCTGGTTCGTGAGCCACTGTTCCAACGTGCAACCGTCGACGAATTCCATGACGATGTACGGCGCGTCTTGGTGGACGCCGAAGGCGTGGATCTGAATGACGCTCGCATGGCGCACGCGGGCCATCGCTCGGGCTTCGTCGATGAAGCGCTCGCGAGAACTCGTGCAGACTAGGTTCGGGTGAATGAACTTGATGGCGACCCGCCGATCGAGCGTCTCGTCGTGCGCCAGAAAGACGATGCCCATCGACCCACTTCCGAGAAGACTGACGATCCGGTAACCGCCCTCCACCACACAACCGGGCGTGGGGACGCTCGCAAATCCCTCCCCGCGTTCGTAGCACTGCGGCCGTGAAGCGATCCACTCATCTATAGCAATCATTGGTGGCATGTGCTGACTTACCTGTGCTGAGCGCAATGACGGTTCGCCCTTGGACCACGACGGCGCCGGGCCAAGACGCGTAAACGGAAGAGCTCTGCCCGTGGGGGACGACACGTGCGGCTCGGCACGGGCGGCGAAGTGGAGTCGCTCAGCCGGTCCCGTCGAACGAACTCAGGCCAACAGGCTCTCGCTCCGCGAAACATTGTACTCAGCAGGCGCCGTGCCAAAGTTGAGGTGCAACGCGGCACGACGTCCGAAGCAACCGAATTTCGTGTCCGACGTGTGCCGCAAGTCTCTCGACGGCGCGCGTGCCGAAGACAACTCGCCGGGGCGCAGCCACTCAGCGACTTTCGAGGGAAGAGCGGAGGCACTGCGGGGCGAATTACGACCCTTATGTGGCGCTTTGGCCGTCCTGTCCTGGGTCCCGCGCTGAACGCCGGCCTTGCTCTTGCGGCTCATCCCATCGTTGCGATCATCGCTTCTCAAGAGAGCCGCTCTTCGTCACCGTCCGGCCCGGCACTTGCTTAGTCGGGCTTCGATTGGGGGCTATGAGCTGGTCGGGGCATTGAGATTCGTGATCAAGGAATGCACGAATTCAATCTTTGCAT
>JBAULD010000732.1:0-4728 GCA_049578005.1 Polyangiaceae bacterium | reverse complement strand
CTCTTGGATGGTCAGCGCGACGATGTACGGCTGCGAGATGGTCTGGCCCTGGCCGATGGGCAGGGGCGTGTCCTCGTACGCAAACTCCGAAAGCTCGGCAGGCACGAACGCCTCGCGTGGTACCTGTCGAAACGCATCCAGGACAAGTGCATGCGTGATGCCCCGCTGACCGAGATGAACGTCGACCATGCGCGCACGCGAATCAACGAGATCAGGCATGGCGAAAGCCTCCGAAGGGCAGCTCGGTCTGGCATGCGAGATCCGCGCCTGGGTTTGGCGACTCTCGTCCGGTTTCGCGGCTGGCGCGGAGGCTGCGCACCCACGCAATCCGTGCATCGAGCGACTACACTCGAGTGAACCATGAAAACGCTCCACCTCTACGCCTTCGCGGCGCTTCTCGTTGCTTCTCCGGGCTGTGGTTCGTCCGCGCCCAGCTCCACACCGACCGGTTCGACTGGTGGAAGCGACGGAAGCATCAGTATCCCGGATAGTTCGCTTCCTGAGGCGTCGAGCACGCCCGCGCGGGACTCGTCCGGACCAGCGCCCGCGAACGGCGAGGACTCCTCCGGGTCGGCGCTCCCGACCGGACAAGACGCATCGACTTCAGGTTCCCCGGGCGGCGGCGTGGATGCGGCCCAAGGTCCGGTCGATTCCGGATTGGGGACGGGAGGCGATGCCGCGGCAAGCGGGGGTTGCGCGGGTTTGGCCTTGTGTGACGATTTCGAATTGGACACCGTGGGCGGTCCGCCGAGCGCGAGTCTCTGGACGCTCGTCGGTCTGGCCGGATGCAGCGGGACGGGAAATCCCTCCGCCCCGCAGGTCTATCCGATTACGATCGACGGCTCGCAGCACCATGGCGACACGAAGTCCGCGAAAGTCGTCGGCGGGGACTCGTGCGGCCCGTTCATGGTGAATACGAGCGCCTTTGCGGCCCTCGCAGGGGGTGAGGTGTACGGGCGCTATTGGATGCACCTTTCCGATACCGCGATGACCTTCGATCATGCTGCGTTCATGGCGCTGGGTCTCCTTCGTGACGGAGGTGCGGGCCTGAGCGTCGGCGCCCAGGACAGCTACATTCAGCTCGCCTCGGAGGGGGCCGGGGGCGCGACGAACACGTTCATGTGGCAGACCGACGATGGGAACGTTCTGCCCGAGAAGAACTCGATGGGCGCGGCCGAGTCCACGTACGTGGCGGCAACCGGTTTCACGTGCATCGAGTTTCACACTTCGTCGTCCGGCAAGGCGATCGAAGTTTGGGTCAACGGCACGACCGTGGCCGGGCTGACGTCTCCGCCGGTGCCGTCGGCCGGAACCCAGTGGACGCCTCCCAGCCCGCTCGCGCCGACGAGCTTCGGCCTTGGTTGGGTACTTTTCTCGGGCGAGCAGCTGACGGCTTGGTACGACGACGTCGCCTTGTCGACAACGCGCATTGGATGCAACTAGCGATCGCTGCGCGTTCTCTGCAAATCCTACGTCTGACGCTACCGTGGCGCCATCTTGCGAAACGTGGTCGGGCGTCCTACGCGGATGGTACGGCCGCGGACATCCGCGATCGGGCGTTCACCAACGACGGACAAGAAAGGCTTTTTCCCATGAAGAAATTCCTCGTTCTCTACAAGGCGCCGGCTTCGGCGTTCGAGCAGATGAAGAAGGCGACACCCGAGCAGCAAAAGGCCGGCATGGACGCCTGGATGGCTTGGAGCAAGAAGGCGGGCTCGTCGCTCGTCGACATGGGGGCGCCGCTCGGAAAGAGTGTGCGCGTCACGAAGGGCGGAACATCCGCGTCGACCAATGATCTCGGCGGATTTTCGATCATGCAGGCGGAGTCGAAAGAGGCGCTCGCGGAGAATCTGAAGGGGCATCCCCATTTCATGATGCCGGACGGATCGATCGAAGTGGTCGAGCTCATGCCGATGCCGGGCATGTGAAATCCTGACCGGTGTGCGGTGGCGCCCTCGGCTTCGTGGTCGAGGGTGTCGCCGCTCATTCGGGCTGCTCGACCGCCACCTCGATGACCGACGAGGTGAACGTGTTCGCCCGGAATACGAGGAAGACCATCAGGAAGTCGAGGGCGACCAGTACGTCCCCGACAATGACGACCGCGGGGCACGCGTGCGACAACCTTTGACCCGAGCGACTCACGCCGTCTGTGTCGGTCCGCGCATACCAAACGATCGAGACGGCCGAGTGGTTGTGCTCGTGCCCGCTTGAGATGGCACTTGGTAAGCCTGTTCGGTCAGTGCCAAGCTGCGGGCGATGGCCGTACCGGTGACGAATCCCGAGTCGCTCAACCGCCCGAAGGCGCTCCCCCAAGGAGTTTCCCCCGCGTTCATGGCGGGCGGAGGTCAGATGGGCGCGCTCATTCGCTCCAAAGACTGGACGACGACACCGCTCGGCCACGTGAGCGAATGGCCTCAAAGTCTGCGCACGGCGGTCAGCATATGCATCAGCTCACGCTTTCCGATTGTCCTCTTCTGGGGACCGGAGCTCGTGATGATTTACAACGACGCCTACATGCCGATCCCCGGCGCCAAGCACCCCCGCTCCTTGGGTCAGCCGGGGCTCGAGTGCTGGGCTGAAGTCCGCGACGTCGTCGGGCCGATGCTCCTCGGCGTACTGACACGAGCGGAGGCGACGTGGTCCGAGGATCTCTTGCTGCCGCTCGATCGAGGAGAAGGCCAGCGGGAGTCGTATTTTACGTTCACGTACAGCCCGATCCACGACGAAACGGGAGGCGTGGGCGGCGTCTTCTGCGCGGTCGTGGAGACGACGGAGCGCGTGATCGAAGAGCGGCGATTGAGGCTCCTTCATGCGCTCGCCGAGACGACGCAGGCCAAGACTCCCACGGAGGCCTGTGTCCTCGCCGCGGCGCACATCGCACGATCGCCGGCCGATATTCCATTTTCGCTCCTCTACCTGCTCGACTCCGCGGGAGTGGCCAGGCTGGCGGGTTCGGCCAACTTGGACCCCGGCACGCCGCTGGCCCCGCTGGGTGTCGCCGCCGGCGACCGCTCGACGTGGGACTTCGAGCATGGGGCGCTGGATCGACCGAGGGTTGTGGAGATTCAGAGTGGTCCGGCCGGCGCCCGCGCCGCGGTCGTTTTGCCGATCGAGCGCTCAGGTGGGGGCCTTCCCTTCGGTTTCATCATCGCCGGCCTCAGCCCGATGCTGAATACCAGCGCGTCGTACGATCGATTCCACAATCTGCTCGCGATGAGCGTCTCGCAAGCCGTCAGCAACGCGGCGGCCTACGAGGACGAGCGACGGCGAATCGAAGCGCTCGCCGAACTCGATCGCGCAAAGACGACTTTCTTCAGCAACGTGAGCCACGAATTCCGAACGCCGCTCACGCTCATGCTCGCGCCGCTCGAACACATGCGGGCGGTGCCGCCGAGAGACGACGAAGAACGCGAGCGCATCGATCTACTCCACCGCAACGCCCTGCGCCTGCTCAAGCTGGTCAACACGCTGCTCGACTTCTCTCGCATCGAAGCCGGGCGCGTCGAAGCGGTCTACGAGCCTACGGACATCGGGGCTCTCACGACGGACCTCGCAAGCAGCTTCCGATCCGCGATCGAGCGGGCCGGGCTTTCTCTCGTCGTCGACTGTGGTCCTCTCCCCGAGCCCGTCTACGTCGACCGTTCGATGTGGGAGAAGATCGTGCTCAACCTTCTCTCGAACGCGTTCAAGTTCACGTTTCAGGGATCCATATCGGTTCGCTCTCGCGCTCTGGAAAGCGCCGTCGAGATCGAGGTCGGCGACACGGGAATCGGGATTGCGGAGAACGAGCTGCCGCGTCTCTTCGAGCGTTTTCATCGGATCGAGGGAGCGCGATCACGAAGCCACGAGGGCTCCGGCATTGGCCTGGCGCTCGTTCACGAGCTCGTGCGCTTGCACGGCGGAGAAATCCGCGTCATCTCCCAGGAGGGGGCGGGGACCACGTTCATCGTCCGGATACCCCGTGGCGCCGACCACCTACCGCCCGACCGAATCCGGGCCGAACGCGCGCTTCAGTCGACCGCGGTCGCCAGTGAAGCGTACGTCGAGGAGGCGCTCCGCTGGGTTTCTTCGGACGACCGGGTTCCTGATCGCGGTGCCCAGCCGGAGCCCGGTGCGCTCGTCCGCGCTCGCATCCTCGTCGCCGACGACAACGCGGACATGCGCGACTACCTCACGCGTCTTCTCGGCGAGCATTGGGAGGTCGAAGCGGTGGGCGATGGAAGCCTCGCTCTCGCCTCGATAAGACGCTGCCCGCCCGATCTCATTCTCAGCGACGTCATGATGCCAGGACTCGACGGGTTTGGGCTCCTGCGGGCGGTCCGCGGCGACGCCGCGCTGGCGGCCATTCCTTTCGTCCTTCTTTCGGCTCGCGCGGGCGAGGAGGCTACCGCCGAAGGTCTGAGCCAGGGCGCCGACGACTATATCGTCAAACCGTTCACCGCCCGCGCGCTCCTCGTTCGGATTGCGGCCCGCCTCGCGGCGACGAAGCTCGCTCGCGATGCGGACGACCAGCGCAGAAGGCTTTACCGACACTTCCTGCAGGCGCCATTCCCAATTGCCGTCTTGCACGGCAAGGAGCTCGTCCTCGAGGTCGCCAATGAGGGTTTTCTCGGAGCCTGGGGAAAAGGACCGGAAGCACTCGGCCGACCGATCCGCCAAGCGTTGCCCGAAATCGAAGGCCAACCGTTCCCGGATCTTCTCGATAGGGTCTACCGCACGGGCGAGCCC
>JBAULD010000731.1:0-5326 GCA_049578005.1 Polyangiaceae bacterium | reverse complement strand
CAAGCGGGCCGCGGAGTCGACGCCCGAACGAGCGGAGCCGCGGCTCCTGTCGTGCGCGCTCGAATACCGAATCCGGGGAGCGGGCGATCCGAGCGAGGCGCGTTCGAGCGTCGAATATCTGAACCGGATCCGAGAGCCGCTCGCGAGGGACGACACGGCGCTGCGCGCCTTCCTGCTCGCCGAGTCTCTCGACGTCATCCAAGGCGGCGGGGCAGGGCTGCGCGAGCTCGAAGGGGCGCGGGCGGCCATCGGCGACCACCCGCTCCTCGCGCTGGGTGTCGCCGAACGGCTGGCCGCCCAAGGCCAATACGAAGCCGCTACGGACGCGTACCGTCAAGCTTTGTCTGGTCCCTTGCTCGAGCTGCGGCGCGATGCCGTCGTGGCTCTGGCGGCGGCCGAAGTGGCCGTTCAGGCGGGCCGTAACACGGTCGCCGCCTCCTTCATCGAAATGGCCGAGAGGCACGAGGAAACCCGAGCCGGGGCAGCGGCGCTGCGCGAGCGGCTCCGGGCCCCGCAGGCTTCCGTGGAATCCGCGGCCGACGTGCGGCTCTATGATCTCGAGGCGGCGGTGCACCAAGCCACGAGCCAGGCGGCGCGGGCGTACGCACGGCTTGCTCTTGCGCGCGGCCGTCTCGACTTCGGCGACGTCCGGGGCGCCGAGCCGCTCCTCTGGGAGGCCCTCGCAGACGGCCTCGCAGAGGCAGGGGACTTGCTGGCACCGATCCTCGCTTCATCGCCCGACCGTGCGCCGGAGCTCGTGCGCGTACGATGGCAACAAGTGGCGCTAGAGCCCGGGGACGTGGAGCGCCTGGACTCGCTCCGGGCCGCCGCTCTCGCGGACGACGATCGGGTCCACGCGCGCGCGGTCGAGCACGTCCTGCGAGCGTTCGAGGGGGCGTCCGACGCCCTCGTCCCCCCGCCGCTCATGGTGCAACCCGAGCAACCCGGTATCCTCGCGCTGTTGTCGCGGCCTTCTTTGGACGCAGCCGGAGAGGCGCTCGCGCTTCTATGGGAAGGGGCGATGCAGCTCTTCGTCCGCGACGCCGCCAGCTACGGCATTACAGGCGTCGAACGCGTCGAGCCGGGACCGTCTTCGGCGGTCTCGCGCATTTACGAGGCGGCCGTGCGCGTCCTCGACGTTCCGCGCGTCCCACTGTTCGTAATTCGGTCGCAGGCCAGTCCCGTCCATTCGCGCGCCGCACTCCTGTCTCCGCCTTCTGTGATTCTCGCCGGCGATGTGCAGATCGAAACGGCGGAGCTTAGGTTCGAGCTCGGTCGCGGCTTGTCGGCGGCGCTTCCGCACCACGTCCTCCGGCAAGCCCTCCCGGATGTCGAGGGGCGGGCCGTAGTCGAGGCGTTGCGCACGGCGTTCGGCACGCCGGAGCTCGGCCGCCAAGTCGACACTCGAGTAGCGCGCTTGGCGGAGTCGTTTTGGCAAATCATCCCGGCGAGCGCGCAACGTAGACTCCAGGAGCTTCTTCGCGCCGCGACGCTTGCCGATCGCGAAGAGCTCGTGGAGGCCTCGCTCCAGAGCGGGCGGCGCATCGGGATGTTTCTGGCCGGAGACTTCGCAAGTGCCGCGCGAATCCTTCTCGCGGAGTCCGCCGTTCGGGACGTAACGACCGCGATGCCGCCGTCGCTCGAGAATTTGCGCGAACTGTGTCTGGCCGTGCCCGCGCTCGCCGATCTCTTGCGACTCGCAGTTCGTTCGGAGTACGCGGACGCGCGGTGGCATTCCCCCGGGTCTGCGTCGCCGCGCCGTGGGTTATCATCGGGGCGCTTCAATCCCTTTTGAGCCGATGCGTTCGTGGTTGCGATCCACCTGCCTGGCTGCGGCCGGGCTCAGCTGCGCCGGATTCGCGCTCGGCAGCGGGTGCGTGATCGCGCCGCCACCGGACTTGCCTCCACCCGTCGATCGCCCGCCGCGCATCTTGCACGACTCCGTGGTACCGCCGGAGGGCGTACCGTTACCTTTTTGGCCGGGCCCGCCCAACGCGCCGTTGGCCAACGCGCTGATCATTCCCTTGGTGGTCGAAGATCCCCCTTACGATTACCGGGTTTTCGTCGACTACCCGCAGACGACCGACCCGCTGGGCCTTCTGCCTCTACCTCCTCAGGCCGTGGATGGTGGCGCCATCCTGTCGATCTTCATCGACCCCGATGAACCGACTCACCCCATCGATCTGAGTGGCTGCCACGTCATCAAGGTGGTCGTCGCGCACAGCTTCTTGTCGAACAACACCCCCGATTCCCTTGGTGGAGACAGCGTTTCTTGGCCGTACTATCCGTCGTCAAGCGCGCCTTTCACGTGCGCTCTGGTCGATGCCGGCGCCGCTCCACTCGACGGAGCGGCGGAAACGTTGCCCGTTCCTCCCCTGTCGGAGGGAGGCGACTTGTGACGCCGGCCACTACGCGGCGCCGCGCGCGGCTCGTAGCGTTCGGTATCGGCGCTGCGGTGGCCTGCACGCCGACAGCCCCGCCGAATCCTTCGACCGTTCCGAGGAACGTTTGCCCCGACTACCCCTGCGCAGCGTACGCCCAAGACGGAGGAGCGGCCTGCACGGCAGGCGCGTGTGTCGACACGGCGCCCGTTCCAACCAGCAGTCGCCTCGTGCTCCTCGTCGCGGTACCGACCGACGCGCACGTGGCGCCGGGAGTCACGTTCGCTCTGTCTCCCGATCAGGCTTCGAGCGCAGGCGTGACGGTGCTGCAGGCGAGTCTGAACTCCGGTAGGTACCTCGTGACGCCGACGACCATCTCCGATTTGCAGACGAATACCGGCGTCACGCTCACCGATACTTCGCTGCCGGTGCACGTGACGTATCGGCCACTCTGGCCGCCCGGCTCGCCGTCGCCCACGCCGGACCCGGATGCAGCCGCACCGTTGACCGACGCAGTGAACGTCGGCCTGGCCCTCTATCCCATCGAAGCCGATGCTGTACCGGCCAGCGGCTTTCTGTCCGGTCCGTTCGGAAGCCCGGACGTGGGGTTCACGACCTTTGTTCAAGCGAGCGTCGATTACGAACGGACGCTCACGCCTGACCCACCGTGGGACCAGACGTTCCCTCCGGACGTCAGCCGTGTCGCCTTTGTCGCCGGGACGGTCACCGAGGGCCAGCTCGAGGACGAGTACGCACCCGATCTGACCAGGAAGACCGAGGACCTTACGGCGACGATTCCCACGTTCGATCTGTCGCGCGCCGATGGGAAGTCGCTCGACGGCTGGACCGCCTACTTGCGAGATGCCACTACCAAACGCCCGATTTCTCCGATCAAACCATTGAGCGGCGCGTCCACGCCGGACGGCGGCCTCGTGTTGCCGACGAGTCACCACCCGCACCCGCCCGACGCCCTCTCGAACGCCGAACTCGTCATGGCGCCGGGCGCCGGCCAGAGCCTGCCGACGGCGGCATTTCCGGCGGTGGCGGTCCTTCCGCGCGCGGAGACGTATCCGTTCGTGCCGAACCCGGTCACCGTTCAAGGCAGCATCGAAGGGGCGGACGGGAAACCCGTCCCAGCCGACGTCGTGTTCGAGGCAACGGGTATCTACGCGCTCGCCCCCGCGGCGGCGGCGGCCGAGGTGGACGCGGGTCCTCCGACCGATGGTGGGCCGCCGGCGGGTATCGACGCGGGCTTGCGCTATCCGCTTCAGACGCAGGGCTTCGAGTACGCCGCGCATGCGAGTGCCCAACCGGACGGCGGCGCGTCGGTCTACTCGATCGTCCTGCCCCGCGGCGAGTACCGGACTTCGGTCCGCCCGCTCGACGTGCCGTCCTCCGGCGCAGATAGCGGCCCGCGGTCGCACGCCGTCGCGGTCGTCGAGCCATTCGACACCGGCCAGAGCGACGAGGACCCGATTCAAGGCCCCTCGATCGCGCTCCCGGTCGCGCCAATCGTCACGGGAACTGCAGTCATCGCCGACGGTCGACCGCTCTGCGGTGCGTCGGTCGAGGCCCTGCCCGTGCACTGCGCGCGGTCGATGAACGGCGAAGCGGGAAGTCCGTTGCCCGATACACCTTCGTGCATGCCTCGCTACGCGGTCGGGCAGACGGCGAGCTCCGACGGTTCGTTTGCCCTCGCGCTTGACCCGGGCGAGTACCTCGTTCGGGTGGAGCCGGTGGACGGAACGAGCCTGCCGTGGGTGACTCAGGCCGTCTCCGTCCCCGCGTCCGCCCCGATTGTCGTCCGTATCCCGGCGCCCGTGCGCCGGGGGCTTCAGCTATTTGGCCAAGACGGCGTCGCCATCACCAACGCCCTCGTGCGCATGTTTACGATGCCGCCGTCGGGTCCCGCGATCGAATTGGGTCGCGCGGTCACCGACGCATCCGGTCGGTTCGAGATGTACATCGATCCCGCCGCGGAGTAGCGCGGAGATTCGCTCAGCCGGCCGGCAGACTTTCCATTGCGCCGCGATAGAGCGCCGCCTCGTCCAGCCTTCCGCCTGCCTCGGCTTGCGCGGCGAGGCGGGCGAGCGCAGACCGCGCCCGCGGGGCGAGTTTCGCGCGGCGATCCGGGTCTGCGTCCTCGATGCGTGCGCTCACGAGCGCAAGAAGCTCGTGCCCTCTTCCGAGCAGCTCGAGCAGCGACGCCAGCTCGTCGGCGGTCGCGTCGTCAGCCGGGTCCGCCTGCAAACGGCGCGTCAACTCTTCGGCCCGCGCCTCTGCGCGGACCGCTTCATCGGTGGCGGGCGCTTCCGGCGCGAGGGCGAGATCGAGATCGAACGACCGTTCCGTCGTGCTCGCCGGGTGCACCGCGGACCCTTGTTCGATTTCCGGGAACGAGACCCCGTCGCCCGCTGCGGCGGGAGCCTCTCCGTGAGCATCTACGACGAGGGCGCCCATCTCCCGATACGCCCGGCGTAGCTCGCTATCGTGTGGACGGAGGGCCAGCGCGGCGGCCAAGTATCTCTGCGCGCCCAGCGGATCCTGCAGACGCGACCGATGCAAATTGGCGGCCTCGACGAGGAGACCGACGAGGGTCGGCGCGCTCTCTCGTGCGCCCGCAAACCGCGTTCGGTTCATGGGCTCGGCGTGCGCGGCGGGTGCGGCGAGCGACGCTGCAAGCTCGCGCATACGAGCGAAGGCGAGGGCCGCGCCGGCGACATCGCCCAGATGCGCGCGCCATCGTCCCTCGAGTCCGCGCGCGACGGGCCCCTCGTAGGCGTCGGCGGCGATGGTCGACACCCGAGCGATCGCGGTAGGCAAATCGTCGAGGCCCTCCGCCAGAGCGCATGCCAAGTCGAGCACGATGGGCGCCGTCGTGCGGCCATCCGCGCGCCGGGCCTCGGCGAGGTCGATGGCGCGCCCGAGAACGGCGACGCCTCGCG
>JBAULD010000730.1:0-1615 GCA_049578005.1 Polyangiaceae bacterium | reverse complement strand
TGGGCGCCCGTGCGAACGCTGCGGCGGGAATCGGTTGTTACCCGTGCTGCCCCATCGCGATACCGCAAGCAGCAGACGGCGGACTATTGGCCGGCTACACCGAGGC
Source organism: Polyangiaceae bacterium (assembly GCA_049578005.1). Lineage (GTDB taxonomy): Bacteria > Myxococcota_A > Polyangia > Polyangiales > Polyangiaceae > Palsa-1150. Next base: position 1,509 of record JBAULD010000730.1, on the reverse strand, counting down.
TACCCGCCATGTTGGCGATGGGTTTACTCCTGGGGCGCCATTGCTGCATCGCTGAGCGCGCACGGGCTGGCGGTCAGTAAATCGGTCTTGCAAGGCTATTTGCGGCCTCCGTCACCCGCCGCCGTTGGCACCTTCGCGCGCCCTCGTGGGGGCGGCACGAAAGCGGGTCGAAGAGCGCCACGCGAGTACTTCGGCGTCGACTGCGCCCGCATCCCAGAGGCAGTTGCAGCGCTACCCGTGCAGCGCGAGACGTCTGCCGCGAAACCAGCTGCCAAAGAAGCAGTGGTACGGTGCGTCGACCACCGCGCGAGGCACTCCGGAGTTCGCTACGTCCGGACTTGGAGGAGCTCGAAAGTCGTTCTTCGAATGACTCGCGCGACTGGCACGCGCTTCGGTAGCGCAGCTGTCAGTCGTGCTCATTGGCGGGCAGGTGGCGTCATCCACAAATAGTGCAGAAAAATACACCCAGGTTCGATCGCGTGGATCGGCGGCACCAAAAGGGCAACGGCGGCAAGTCGATGACGATGATGGCAGCGCTCGACCACCTCCTATCGGCCTCCTATCGGGAAGCTCGCGCGTCTTGCCGGTCGAGCGCGACAATGCCAACCCCGATGTGTATCGCGCATTCCTAGACCTGGTGACCGCGGAGCACCCGGCAACACGGTCGTCGTGAACATCGCTGCACGAAACAATGTGGCGGCGAGCCGTTGCGGGCAGACAGTCGACGGCAGGCATCGAAGCGCTCGATGCCGAACTTGATGCGCGGTGGGTGATCAACCGGAAGCACACGTCGGACCGAGCCGATACGCCCGCGGTGCACGACGCCGGAACACGCTGGTCGGACGAAAAGAAACGGAGCCTGAACGCGAGCGACTGTACCTGCTGCGGCAGGTGCTTGGTGCTCGCGAGAACGACGCGTTCTCGAGCGTCGTCATGGCCCACGAACACTACGACTCGCCTCTTCCAGTGTACCCGGCGCAGCTCGCTGCTCGCTGACGTGACCTAACGTGCTCGAGAACGTACACGCAGCATCTGCCGCTGGAGCGCACGAGGAGGCAGCCGCCGCGCAGCGCGCACTCGCTGCGAAGGTCGACGCGACGAGCGTGGACCTGGCTGATGCGTTGACGTTATCATCCCGTACTCCTTCGCTCCAGGCGGGAAGAGCAACAAAAGCCCATGAGTGAGAGCGGACGCGTTGCGGGTCTGGTCGTCGCCGGGCCCAGAGCCTCGCGCACGCGGGCATGCGCTTCGGGGCCCAGACTCCGTGCTTCGTGCGCTCGGGCATGACCGCCGGGTTAGCGACGAACGCGTACCGTTCCGTCGATTGCCATGACGCAACGATAGCACTCTGATGGCCCTCCCCAAACTTCGAACTGGAAAAATGACTATGGTCGCGACGGCATTATCGCGCCTAACATTGCCCATCAGGTCTCGGTCGCATACAGGGCGCCCAGGAACGACGGCAAAGCTCGGGCGGAGCTTTGTGACACGGACGCAACACAGCTGGCC
>JBAULD010000729.1:0-2187 GCA_049578005.1 Polyangiaceae bacterium | reverse complement strand
GGTCGGGGCTGATCGGCGCAGCCGACCCCGGATAGCGCGGCGAGCGCGCCGAGAACGAGGAACGTGAACGCGGCGGCAAACGTCTTCATGGTCTTTTCCTCCTGGCAGCCAAATGCGATATCGGTCTCCTAACACGGAAGCCCGGCGGCTTGGTAGCCTGGTCGGGCATGACCGATCGCATCCACGGCCTCGAGCTCGAATTTCATCTCGCGACGTTGCTGCAGGACCTGCGTCTCCTCGGCGTGCTCGTCCAGCAGGCGTCTCGCAAGACGTGGCTTTACACCGTGCAGCCGCTTCAAGCGCACGTCGTGGGTCTGTGCTCGCTCATCATGGAATCGACGGCAGACCCCGAGAAGGCCGCCCTGGAAGAGCTTTTCGCCGCGGTGCTGGAGATCAATCCGCCCAACGACAAGGGAGTCCACGCCAATGCGGGCGCATGGGCCAAGGTTAAGGCGGCACACGGCCGGGTCGCCTCGACGTTCGCGGGCCGATGCAAGCCGTGGGTTGTTGCGGATCCGACGGTCACGAGGCCGCTTTAGCTCGCGACGAAGTGCCCCGGGTCAGGCTGGGACTCGAGGGGCTACTTCACAGCAATGAATACGTTGTCGTAATAAATTTTCATTGGCTGGAGAGGTCCGAGCAAATAGTTAGCGCCCACGATGACCGAGAACGGGGCGTTCGCGATCTGGGGGGGCGCCAGCGTGCCATTGGCAATGGAAACCGGGTTCCCGTCGTACGACAGCGATACCTCGTTGGTCACGACGTCGACGGTCATTTCTACGACAGTCCACACGCCGAGGGGCGCTTGCGGCACGGTATGCACGACATCCTGAGAACCGCCGTTCGCCTGCGGAACGGTCTCCAAGAGTTGGGCGGTCGTTCCGAATAGGTCGAGGCTTATTCCCCATCCATTGTTGCGGTAGCCTATGCGGGCCAGACTGACGTCCTTGCCGCCTGGGTCGAAGGCGTCGATCTTCAGGGCGAATTGCAGACTCAGTGAGTTGCCGCTCGCTGTATATTTGGTGAACTGCTCGCGGTACACGACGCCTGCCGCGACGATGGGAGTCGAAAGAAGCAGAGAGTTCGGGCTCGACGGTGCGTCAGCGGGGGTGGCGAGGCTCGCGGAATCGGCGCCGGCGACGAAGACAAGGTCCCAAGTTCCCTTGACCGTGGAAGTCGGTTCGTCGAAATCGTTGCAATACCAATACGCGGTGTCGGATGTCGTGTTCTGAGAGCACCAAGAACCGGCGTCGACGACGGTCGCGACCGAAGCCTGATCCCTGGTCGCACCGTCCTTCACGGGCCCTGTCCCGGTCAACGTGGAGACGCCGATGGATCCGTCCTGCGGGGAGTTGGAGGCCGTTTCGATGGCCGCGTCCGACGAGGGCGGGACTTGCCCGACGACGGCCGCGTCGTCGATGTTCGCCGTTTGCCCCGAGGTCCCCTCGCCGACCGTCACCCCGGTTGCCGCCGCATCCACCGTCGGAGGGACCGGCACCCCCGCCTCAGAACTCGCAGCGGCCAAACCATCCACGGGATCTGCGCCGCCGTCGCCCGATTGATCGGGCACCGGGACGACGTTGCCTGGAGGGTAAGGCTGGGGGACGTTGCCGCTGGGCGCAGTATCTCCCGCCTGCAGGCTATCGAGGTCGAACGATAGGGTGCAGTTGCACAGACTTAGAATGCAAATGGCCGCGAGCGCATAGCTCGGCCAGATGGAAGTATCGTTCCGATCGCGTCCCCCCGTATCCGCTCGGCACACACGGTCCGCTACGGAACGAAGGCTCGGTCTCGATAGGGGGGAGCGGTTCGGGCAGACCGGTTTGTCGCCTCTTGGAGGTGACTGTCCCCCTAGGTCCGGGGCGAAGAGACGGGTGTGCAGGCCCGTCGTCGAGGCGAAACCGGGCGCGCGCGAGCTAGCGGGAGCCCCGTCCCCACGCGACGGGCTGTCCCGTCGACTCCACGACCGACATCCACAGATCCCCGCTCGTGTCCACCTGCTTGCGATACCGGGTCGCCAGCGGCATCGGCACGTGCACGAAGCGACCGTGCCACCGCCCGATGAGAACTTCCGTGTTTCCCGCCATCGCCGCGTGAACGGCGTTGCGGGCCATATTCCAACAATAAACGCTATCCGTCGGAGATGCCGGAACACTCCGAATGTGATAGCTGGGATCGATATATTTC
>JBAULD010000728.1:0-1692 GCA_049578005.1 Polyangiaceae bacterium | reverse complement strand
CCTCGCTGGCGCTCGGCGGAGACGGGGGGGATCGCCTTGCTGGCGCTTGGCGGAGACGGGGGGATCGCCTTGCTGGCGCTCGGCGGAGACGGGGCGTCAGGGCACTAGGCCTACGTTGTTTGACTTGCTGCGGGGACGGATTATGGCGGGGACGCCTACGGCGATGGTTCCGGACGGGACGTCGGTCACGACGACGGCGTTGGCGCCGATGGTTGCGCCGTCGCCGACGGTGATTGGCCCCAAGATCCGCGCACCCGCGCCGACGATGACGTCGTTGCCGATGCGCGGATAACCCTTCCAGTCTATCGTGCCTACGGTGTTGCCACCGAGGAACACGACGCGATCGCCGATGTGGGCGTCGCCGCCGATGACGACGCCTACGGTGTGCAAAAAGACGACGCCCTCGCCGAGCTGGACGTCGCTCGCGATCTCGATTCCAAAAAGGGCCGTCTGCACCCGCCGAACCAGGCTTCCGAACAAAGGGATGTGCCACCGCCTCCCGGCTTGACGCAGGCGAGAGAGCATCAGCGCCTGCGACCCGTCGTGGGACAGCGTCGTGGCGAGCTCTCGCACGCCGAAATTTCCTTTGTTGAACCAGCGCGCAATGGCGACGGAATCGCGAACGATCTCTCGGACGACCCGCATTTCGAACCTATTTCCAGTCTCGATGGCGGCCATCTGTTCAAGGTAGGCGCGCCGACTTTCAAGCTACGAGATCTCTGCCCTCGAAGCCAACATGCTAAGGAGCGCGGTTGTGCCGTGTGCGCCCATTCTCAGCCGTGATTGACAGCGTGAATACCGGTTGGTATGCGCCGACCAGTCTCGGGGACGGTTTGCCAGTCGGCTTCTGGTGGGACGGTTTGCGAGATGTAGGTCGGAGCCGAGGGCTCGACCAGGGGAATCGAGGGACAAGGAGATGATCCAGGACGCGCGACGGAATCGGGTTGGGCCGTTCGGAGTGTCCTCGGCGGCGTTGTTCTTGGGCGGCGTTTTTGCCCTTGCGGTGAGCGCGTGCGCGCTGCGGGAAGACAAGCACACGGGGGCAAGCGCGACGGATGGGAGCGCCAGCGCCGACGTCTCCACGACGGCGAACGGGTCCGTTTCGGACGCCTCCGGTTCGGACACCGATAGCGCCCAATCGGAGCCGAATGGTTCCGAAAGCGATGGCGGGGGCGGCAGCGAGGGGGCGCTCGCCAACGGAGCCGTCTCCGGTGACGGCAGTGGGGGCTACGCGGCTGACGCGTCGACCGATGGCGGCGAAAACGAATTTTGCCCACCCGAGGCGGGAGCCTCTGCCGGGCCGCCCCCGTCGGTCATCGGCTTCGACACGCTGCCCGACGGCACGCCCCTCGGAGGGAGCGAGAGGATCACGAACCAGTATCCCGGCGTCGTGTTTTCATCGACGAGCTGCGGCGGTCCCATCACGTATTCGGACGGGGAAGAATCCAGTCAGCCCAATTTTCTGGTCGGTTCTCCGCTCGTGAACAACATCGGCATCAGCCCGATCGCCATGGACTTGGCCAGTCCGGTATCCAAGGTCGGCACGACCCTCATCGGGGTGGGCGCGTCGACCGTCACCGCGACCGCCTACGACGCGACTCAGTCGGTCGTGGCGACCGTGTCCGTCACGCACCCGGGAACGGGCAACGGCATGAACGCGCACGATCCCATTATGCTCACCGGTCCCGGTAT
>JBAULD010000727.1:0-1918 GCA_049578005.1 Polyangiaceae bacterium | reverse complement strand
CACGAGGGCGGCGATGGCGCGGATCACTTCGGGGCTTGCCCCGGCCACTTCGGCGCCGGCCGCGTCCGTGCCGGTGTGAATCGCCGCGAGGAGCCGCTGCATCGCGACGTCGCTTGCGCCGATGCGGCGGGCGGCGTCGCGCACGGGTCCGTAGCGGGCGAGGAACTCCAAGAGCTTCTTGTCCGCTTCCACGAACCGGCACCGCGCGAGATCGACCCACGCGCCGAGCACCCACGCTTCGTCCTCGTACCGGTGATGGGGCCCCAAGCCTGCGAGCTCGATCAGAAGATCCCGCGCCCCGTCGTAGTCCTTCTTCTCGTATCGCGTGGTCGCCGCCTCGTAGAGCGCCTCCGCGAGCCGATCGCTGTCGCTCGGCACCAAGTAGTAATAGTAGCGGGCGTCGTCGTTGCGCCCTTGCTCGTGGGCGATACGACCCAGGCCGAGGCGCGCGAGGTCGCGCACCGCGAAGAACTTCTCGTCGGCCAATACCGGGGTCGTCGTCGCGCTCCTTTTCGGGTCGGCGACTTTGCAGAGCAGGTTTTCGCCGTCCTTGAAGTTCCCCTTCTCGACTTGAATCAACCCCGACAAGTACGTCGCCTGGGCCCAGAAGCGACAGCGCTGCGTCACGCGCGCGTAGGCGGCGAGCGCCCCCTCGCGATCGCCGCTCAGCTCTTTGGCCCGGCCGTTCATGTACGCGACTTCGCCGCGGACTTCTTCGGGCGCCGACGGCGGAACACTCGCCAAGTCCTCCGACACGATCGCAAACTCACCGCTCTCGAGCGCCACGTCCACGAGCCGCCGCACGGCGCGGCGAGCCCAGGTGGCCGCGCCGTCCCATGCCCCCTTGGTCTCGAGCACCTTCCGGAAATAGGCGCGCGCCGGCTCGTCGATCCCCGCGACGGCCAGCGCGTCGCCGAGGCGAAAGACCCCCGCTCGTCCGGGCTCCGAATCGGCGAATGACCCGAACTGCGGGTGTTCGACCAGCTCCGCGAGGCGAGCGATGGCCTCGTCGACGCGCCCGGCGAACATGAGCTGCTCGCCCTCGGCGACCCGCGCCGAGACAATCTCCAGCAGGAGGTCTTGTTGTCCGAGACGGCGCGCGAGGAGCGCAGCGTGGTAAGCGCGGAGCGCCGAATCGAAGATGTCGGTCAGATCCTTCTTGTCGGGAGGGGCAGGCGCGGCGGGCGCTTGCGGGGGATCGTTGGACGAAGTTGGTTGCGCCGGCTGCGCGCCGACGACGCGGGTCGCGAGCGAGAGCACCGCGAACGCTGCCAGACCGCGCGCGAGCATCGTTCACCTGCCTTGCGCGGGCGACTGAGCCTTGGCCTCGGCTCGCACGCGGAGATCGTACGTTCCCTTCCGATCGCGGGCAAAGTCGCTTCCCATCGTCGACTCGTCCGAGACCCGCACCGCGAGCGAGAGCCGGCCGTCGGCCGGAACGTCGACGATGAAACGCGAGCGCTGCGACGAGCGGAACGCGTCGTTTCGATCGTCACGGCGCTCGACGTCGACGGTCACGGCGTGATGGCCGGGTGCGACCGCGTGGTCGTAGACGACCATCGCGTCTTCCGCGCGGAAGGAGGCGGGCGACGTGTAGACGGTGCCGTCGTCGAGGCCGACGCTGAGCGCCGCGATTCGGCCATGGTCGCCGCTCGTTTCGAGCGAGATAGCGAGACGCGAGTGAAAGAGCGTGTCGCTCACGGCCGCGGCCCGCGCGCGGAGCGACGCGACGTCTGCGAGGAGTCGGTCGTAATCGATCGACGCGGGAGCTACGCCCAAATCGGCAAACTCGTTCGGCGCAGGGTTGAGCGGCGAGAGCCTCGAGCCTCCATCGCCGACGTCCGGCGGAGGCGGTGGGGGGGCGGGCGCGGCGACGCTATCGGCCGGCGCGGCGACGGCGACGGGGGCGCTCGCGGAG
>JBAULD010000726.1:0-21273 GCA_049578005.1 Polyangiaceae bacterium | reverse complement strand
CCGCAGCGTCGGAGCTCTTCGAGGGCCGCGCTTTGCCTTCTCCGCCGAGTCCCTTGAAGACCATTTCGGCGTAGAAGTTGTCGCTCTGCTTGCCCAGCGCGTAGAGGAGCGACGACAGCGGCTCCGAGAGGTGCCGCGCGAGGACGTGACCGCGTGCGGTCCCGAGCTTGACCTCTCCCGACACTTTGACATTGGCCCTCTCGAGCAGAGCCTTCAGCGCATACCCCGCCAGGAGGCGGGGATCTTCGGCGCGTCGCGTGTAGCGCACGATGCGCGAGTCGGCGCCGACGGCGCCGCTCACCTTGGCGGCCATCCGCGACCCGAGCGCGGAGAGCGTGAGCTCCACCGTATCCGCGCCGCCTTCCTCGGCCGTTTTTATCGTCCCGTCGAAGTCGACGAAACCCGGCGGATCGAACTCGACTCGTGCGGCGGCGCCGGGAGAAGAAGGACGGACGGTCAACGTGATGCAGTTTTCGTCGAGCGCAACGGCGCTCACCGGCGCACGGAAGCCGGCCCACTCGTTGGGCTGCTGGTCGAACCCGGGGGGCGTCGTCAGCTCGTCGAAGAACCTCTGGTCGACGACCACGTCCCCGTCGATCCGGCGCACGCCGAAGCCTTTGAGCTCCTGAACCATCGACGCCAGGTCGGCTGTGGTGAGCGACGGGTCCCCGTAGCCGCGAATGGCCAGGGGCCCGGACACCGCCTCCCCGTCGAGCTTGCCGGTCAGCGTGGTCTCGTAGCGATGTTCGCCGTGCAGCGTCGCGAGCGAGGCGCCCGCCGTGTATAGCTTCGCGTTGGAGGCCGGATTGAGGGCGAGGTGCTCGTCGACCGCCGCGAGGACGCGGCCCGAGTCGACGTCGATGACCGCGATGCCGACCGCCGCCCCTTCGAGCGAATGGCTCGAAGCGATCGCGCGCGCAGCGGCGTCGAGCGCGGGGATCCGTTCGGGGGACGGACCGGCCGTCGAGCTCGCGCTCGCGCCGGGCGGCCCTTCGGAGAGTACGTCCGACGACGAGAGAGCGAGGGCGCAGGCGAGCGCCAGTGCCACCCGCCGACCGCGAAACCACTTGAGCATTCGCACCCAAGCTTTTAGATCGCGCTGCCAGCGCTGGGAAGCCGGGGCGTTGCTGCTCCTTTCGGCGGGATGCGCGCATCACGATGTCGCGAGCGAGACCCGACCCATCGAGATGATGGTCTCGAGCGACCCGGAGACCCTCGATCCTCGGTACGCAACCGACGCCGTGGGGCTTCGCGCCACCAGGCTGGTGCACGCGGGGCTCGTTCGGCTGGACCCCGACAAGCTGGAGCCCTTGCCCTACCTGGCGCGAGGCTGGCGATGGCTCGACCCGCTCACACTCGAAGTGGACCTGAGGGACGATGTTCGTTTCCACTCGGGGGCGCCCCTTCGGCCGGACGACGTGGTGGAGACGCTTCGCGCGTTCGCGTCGCCGTCGGTGGGTTCGCGGCACGCGCGCGTGGTCGAGGCCATCGCCGGAGCGCGAGTGAGCGGGGAACACCAGGTGACTGTCACGCTGGGGCGGCCGCACGCGACCCTCCTGACGGACCTCGAGCTCCCGATTCTGCGCGCGGACGAGGCGGCGTCACCCCCTGCCCCCGGTGGAACCCTCGACGGCCTCGGGCCGTACTCGGTCGCCCGGGTTGAACGCGGCGCCGTATTGCTGGCGCCCGCCGAAGGTGGCGCGCTCCCCCGCCCCGAGCACGCCGTGTCGCTGAGAACGGTGCACGACGTGAATGCGCGCGCGCTGCGCCTGGAGGCAGGGCGGGCGGACGTCGCTCTCAACCTGGTCCCGCCGATGTTGTTGCCGGCGCTCGCCGACCGACCCGGGCTCGTCGTCGCGTCGCGCCCCGGCGCGAATCTGACCTATCTCGTCGTCCAGCACGAGCGCCCACTGCTCGGCGACCCGCGCGTGCGGCGAGCTCTCTCGCTCGCGATCGATCGAGCGACGATCGCGCGAGCCTTCTTCGACGGACGCGCAGCTCCGGCGGGGGGGTTGATTGCTCCGGCCAATTGGGCGCATGCGGCCGTGCCGCCCCTCGCCTTCAACGTCGGTGAGGCGCGAGCTCTGCTGGCGGAAGCGGGCGCTCTAGGCGCGCACGTGACGCTCCTCGCGTCGACCGATCGCCTTCGCGGCGACGTCGCGCGGTTCATCGCGCAGGAGCTTGGCGACGCGGGGATGGTCGCCGACGTCGTGGTGCTCGAGCTGGGCACGATGATCGCTCGCCTCAACGCAGGCGAGTTCGACCTCGGGCTCCTGACGCTCCCGGAAATGACGGAGCCAAACGTGCTGCGACACTTCCTGCACGGCGCTTTCGTGCCTCCGGCAGGCGCAAACCGAGGCCGCATCCACGACTCGATGCTCGACGCCGAGCTAGACGAAGGCGATTCGGTTCCCGATCCCAGGGCGCGCATGGCCATCTACGCGCGGGTCGAAGCCCGGGAGCTCCACGAGATGCATCTCGTGCCGCTCTTGTACGAGGACCAGGTCGTGGTCACGAGCGCGCGTGCCCGCGGATTCGAGCCCAGCGCCGAGGGCCGTTGGCTGTCGCTGGCGGAGGTGCGCTGACGTGTGCGGCCAAAAAAACGGCGAATCATCAACATACCACGAGTCCGTCTTCGCACGCTGCCTCGCACGTCACCGCTCCGTGTGCTAATCGCCGCGGCAACGTTGACGATCGCGCGGAGGCGAAGCGAGGATGAGCCGCAAACCCACCAAGTACGTGTTCGTCACCGGCGGAGTGGTCTCGTCCATCGGGAAAGGGCTCGCGAGCGCCTCGGTCGGCGCCCTGCTCGAGGCGCGCGGCCTGCGCGTTACGCACGTGAAACTCGACCCTTACATCAACGTCGACCCGGGGACGATGAGCCCCTACCAGCACGGGGAAGTGTTCGTCACGGACGACGGCGCAGAGACCGATCTCGACCTCGGACACTACGAGCGGTTTACGACCGCGCGCATGATGCGGCAGAACAACTTCACGACCGGCCGCATCTACGAGAGCGTCATCTCCAAAGAGCGCCGCGGTGAGTACCTCGGAGCGACCGTACAGGTGATTCCGCACATCACCGACGAGATCAAAGCGCGGGTGCGCGACGCCACCGAGGGCGTCGACGTCGCCATCATCGAAATCGGCGGCACGGCCGGCGACATCGAATCGCTGCCGTTTCTCGAAGCCGTGCGCCAGATGAAGATCGAGGCGGGCCCTCAGAACGCGCTCAACATCCACGTCACCCTCGTGCCGTACATCCCTACGGCGGGCGAGCTCAAGACGAAGCCGACGCAGCACTCGGTCAAAGAGATGCGTGAGATCGGAATCCAGCCGGACGTGCTCCTCTGCCGGACGCAGATGCCTCTTTCGCGGAGCGTGAAAGAGAAGATCGCCCTCTTCTCCAACGTCGCCGTAGAGGCGGTCATCGGTGCCATCGACGTGGGCTGCATCTACGAGGTGCCGTTGATGTTCCACGAGGAAGGGCTGGACGAGCTCATCGCCGAGCGTCTCAACATCTGGAGCCGCTCTCCGGATCTCTCCACGTGGGAACGCATCGTCGCGCGCTTCAAAGAGCCCTCTCGGGGCACGATCAAGATCGGCATCGTCGGCAAGTACGTGCACCTCAAAGACTCGTACCGGTCGCTTCACGAGGCGCTCGTGCACGGTGGACTGTCGAACGACTGCCGCGTCGAGCTCCAGTACATCGACAGCGAACAGGTGGAACAGCAAGGCCCCGAGCTGCTGCTCGGTGGCCTCGACGCGGTGCTCGTGCCCGGCGGCTTCGGTGATCGCGGGACAGAAGGAAAAATCGCGGCGATCGAGTACGCGCGCATGAACAAGGTGCCGTTCTTCGGCATTTGCCTCGGCATGCAGCTCGCGGTGGTCGAGTTTGCGCGCCACGTGGCAGGCTTGTCGGGAGCGAACTCCGTCGAGTGCGACAAGGATGCGCCGCATTTGGTGATCGACCTCATGCCCGACCAGAGGGGTGTCCGGAACAAGGGCGCGACGATGCGCCTCGGCGCGTATCCGTGCGTGCTGGCGCCGGGTTCGCTCGCGGCGGACGCCTACGGCGCCGGAGAGATCAGCGAGAGGCACCGCCATCGCTACGAGTTCGCAAACGACTACCGCGACCGACTCGTAGAGGCGGGGTTGGTCCTCGGAGGAACGTCCCCGGACAAGCGCTTGGTGGAGATGATCGAGCTGCGCGATCACCCGTTCTTCGTCGGCTGCCAGTTTCATCCTGAATTCAAGAGCCGGCCCGCGGCACCCCACCCGCTGTTCGCCCGGTTCGTGCGAACCGCACTCGAGCGGCAGACCGCACGCTCGAAAGCCGAAACGCGCAAGCAAGCCGAAAGTCAGCCGGCCGTTCACTGAGACGAAACGAGCACCCCCTCGGCGCGTGCCCGACCAAGGGCGCGCGCGTTGGCGGTGTGGCCGGGCCGAAAGGCCCGGAGGCGCCCGAGCGGGGGCCCTCCCCAGACGTAGAGATCGCCGAGCAGATCCAGCAGCTTGTGACGAGCCGGCTCGTCGGGAGAAAACGGCTTCCCGGCGTGGTGGATGGCCTCCGGCGCGATGAGGACTACCGATTCGGGATTGGCGTGGCGCGCGAGCCCGCGACCGAGCAGTTCTTGCACTTCGTGCACGAACGCGAACGTTCGGGCAGGCGCGATGCGCGCGCGAAAGTCGTCCGGGTCGCCACTCCAGCGGGCTTCGGACGCGATGCGAACGTCGTCGAGGTCGAGACGGACTTCGACGTCCACTGCTGTGGACGGGGACCACTCGTACCGGCTCTTGCCGACCTCGATGAGCGCGGGTCGCGCGACGTGAAGCTTCGACGTCCCGCGCGCAACCCCCAAGCTCGTCATCGCGTCACACCAGGCGGCAGCGCCCCCGTCGAGAAGGGGCATTTCGGGCCCAGCAACCGATAGCGTCATCCCCTCGTACAACCCGAGCCCCGCGAGGGCCGCCAGCGCGTGCTCGACGGTTTGCACTCGGAGAAGGCCGCCGTGCCCCTCCAAAGTCGTGGCCCGGGCGGTCGAAGCAATCGCCAGCTCGTCCAGGGTCGCCTCGACGCCGTTCGCGCGAATCCTCACGGGACCGGCGGACGACCGCAGCACGACGCGGACGGGACTGCCCGTATGGAGCCCAACTCCGTCTACGATGACCTGCCGCGTCACACCTACGATGTCTCCCGAAGAATGTCTTCTGAAGGAAGTTGCCCGCACGGCACCGATTCGCTACGGCAAAGTGTAGTCGGCGGTGCGCCCGAAGAGAACATGACGACAAAGCGAGTTCAAATCATCGTCCGCGGCCGGGTGACGGGTGTTTTCTTCCGAGCCGCGACGCAGCGCGAGGCGAGGCGGCTCGGTATTACCGGCTGGGTTAAAAACCGTCCCGATGGCAGCATCGAGATGGTCGCCGAGGGTGAAGAAGAAGCCATCAAAGAGATCATCTCGTGGGCGCATCACGGACCGTCGGCTGCCCGCGTCGACGACGTGGAGGTGCGGTGGCGGGGGTACACCGGGGAATTTTCTGATTTTCGCATCGTGGACTGAGGCCAAGCGGCACATGGTCCAGACGCGGAGCGAAAGGCACGGCCTGAGGCATAGAGTGGGAGCAGCCTCGGTGTCCTTCTTCCTGGGGGCCCTACTCCTGCTTCCGGCCTCCCTCCTCTTGGCGGACGAGGGTCTTCCGGCGGCGCTCGCCCGTCTCGGAAGCGACTCCGCCGAAGAGCGACGCGCGGCGGCCCAAGCGGTCGAGTCTCTGGGGTCGACCGGGTCGGACGCGGTCGAAGCGGTCGCAAAGCAGTTGAACGCTCTCGGTAGGACCGCCGAGTGGCGACCGCCGAAGCCGCCGGCCGACGCGCATTCAGCCGGAAGCAAGGACGTCGACATCCTCGAGAGCCTCGTCCAACAGAAGCCCGACCCGGGGGCGACGCGTACCCTTGCGACGGTGTGCCTGATGCGGGCGCTCGTCCGCGTCGGCACGACCCCCGCCGTTCGGCAGCTCCTCCGCGTGGCTTCCGAAACGGAAAGCCCGTTACGAGGGGAGTTGTTCCGGGATCTGAGACAGTTGGACGATCGCGCGAGCGCCGCGCTCATCGAGTTGCACGGCGACGCATCGCCGGAGAAGCGGACCTGGGCGAAGGATGTCCTCGAGGCCCTGGGCAAGCGCACGCCCGGTGACACGGTGCAAACGACGAACGACCAGGTCCTCGTGGATGTGTTGCACGCGTACGCCGCCATTCACGACTTGGACGCCCTTTCCGTGGTCCTGTCGTTCGTCAACTCCGAACGGCTGCCCGTCCGCGCGGCGGCGCGTGAGGCGACACTCGCCTACGGTGCCGACGCGGAAGCCAAGGTGCGGACGACGTACGCTGCCCTCTCGGGGGAACGGGCGCCCGAAGGCGCGGACGCGGCCGACGTCGCAAGGAGGCTATTCGACACGTACGACAAGTACCGGCTGCGCGACGTCTACACGCTCCTCGACGCAGGACTGACGAAGCAGCGCGACGGAGACCTCGACGGCGCGATCGCCGACTTCGACAACGTCCTCGCCCGTCAGCCTTTGCTGGACCACGGCAAAGACGTCGTGGCGGCCTACGTCGAGTATGCCGAAGCCATCGAGCCGTCCGACCACAGGCGCGCCAAAGATTATTTGCGCAAAGCGCTTCGTCTGGCGATGGACGAAGCCGGCCCTCGCTTGAACCACATCCAGAGCGAAATTCGATTTCTCGACGGCGCCGACTTGATGTCGCAAGGCATCGTGGACACCGCGCCCTTCGAGCAAGCGTTGGTGCTCGATCCGGCGAACTCCCACGCGCGTGCCCAGCTCAACCGATTGCGCGCGGACGCTACGTCCCGGCGCAATCGCGAGGGGCGCATTGCCGCGGCGGTGGGAGCCGCCGGCCTGACCTTTCTGACGGTGGGCCTCTTTGCCCTCCGCCTTCATCGCCGCCGCGTGGTCCGGCCCGCTCGTTGAATCGCCTTACGGCGTGGCGGGCTGCAGCGCCTCTGCCGCCGGCTCTGGCTGCGCCTTCTCAGCTCTTTCGGCCTTGGGAGCGTCACTCAAGAGTTCGATGAGCGAGATCGGCGCGTTGTCCCCCCGCCGCGGACCAAACTTCACGATGCGCGTATACCCGCCCGGGCGCTCGGCATAGCGCCTCGCGAGATCGAGAAGGACCTTCTCGACGAGGTCCACTCTGGTGGTGGATCCGCCCGCCTCGACGCGAACGCCGAAGCGGGGGATGTATGCGGAGATGAGTCGCGAAGCGGCCAGACGCCGCGCGCGATCGGCCGGCGAGAGCTCGGACTGCGGCGTGTAGGCGACCGTGCCGAGGCGTCGCGCCTTGGTGATGAGACGTTCGGCCACGCGCCGGAGCTCCTTCGCCTTCGCGTCCGTCGTCTCGATTCGCTCGTGAAGGATCAGGTTCGCCGTCAGATTGCGGAGCATGGCCCGCCGGCTGCTCGTGTTCCGGTCGAACTTTCGACCCGAATTCTTGTGACGCATGGCTTCCTCGGAGTCTGTCGTGCGGGGCCTCGGGCCCCAACTGGTTGCGAAGCGTTCGGTGGCTAGTTCTGTTGCTGCTGCTGCTTCCAGCGCTCGAGCAGCTGCGGCCAGTTGTCGATCTTCATGCCGAGCGCAAGACCCATGTTCGACAAGATCTCTTTGATCTCCTTCAGGCTCTTGCGCCCGAAGTTCTTCGTCTTCAGCATGTCTTGCTCGGTCCGCTGAACGAGCTCGCCGATGAGCTGAATGTTCGCGTTCTGAAGACAGTTCGCGCTGCGGACGCTCAGCTCGAGCTCGTCCACGCTGCGAAACAGGTTTTCGTTGAGCGGCTCTTCTTCGGAGTTGGACGGCGAATACTGCGTCTCCTCGGTCTCTTCGAAGTTGATGAAGATCGAGACCTGCTCCTTCAGAATCTTCGCCGCGTAGGCGACGGCGTCCTGCGGCTTCAAGCTTCCGTTCGTCCAGACTTCGAGCGTCAGCTTGTCGTAGTCGGTCTGCTGTCCGACGCGCGCGTTGGTCACCGTGTAGTTGACTTTGCGGACCGGAGAGAAGAGCGCGTCGATGGGGATCGTTCCGATCGGCATCGTCGGAGTCTTGTTGCGTTCGGCGGGGACGTACCCGCGACCGACGCTCACCGTAAGCTCGACGACGAGCGGGCCCTTCTTGTCGAGCGTCGCGATGACGTGGTCCGGATTGAGCACCTGAAGTCCGTCGACGAGCTGGATGTCGCGCGCGTGGACGGCGCCGGGGCCTTCCTTCTCGATGCGGACAGTGTACGTCTTCGCGTGCGCGGCCTTGAGCACGACCTCTTTCAGGTTCAGCACGATGTCCGTCACGTCTTCCACGACGTCGGTCACCGACGTGAACTCGTGCAGCGCGCCCTCGATACGAACGGCGGTGATGGCGGCGCCCTGCAAAGAAGAGTGCAAGATGCGGCGCAACGAATTACCGATCGTGATCCCGTAGCCGCGCTCCAGCGGCTCCGCAGTGAACTTCCCGTAGAAGTCCGTGAGCGTGTCGCTCTCGATGTGGATGCCCCGAGGACGAATGAGATCACGCCAGTTGCGAGTGATGATGTTCGATGCGGTCATTGCTCCATCCTTCTCTGCTCGATGTTCACGCGGCGATCCCGGCGCGCCTTCGAACCCGCTCTCCGGCGGACGCCCGTCACCTGCCCGTGTGTGGTCGTTAGCGATTGAAAATCATCGTGAGTAATATTCGACGACGTACTGTTCGCGAATGGCCGGCTCGTTCAGCTCTTCGCGCACCGGCACTCCCTTGAACGTGCCCGTGAAGTTGTTCTTGTCGAGCTCGAGCCAAGAGAGCTGCGGCCGCTTGTCGACCTGCGCCAGCGACGCGACCACTTCCTTGATCTCGCGGCTCTTTTGTCGAATCTCGACCTTGTCGCCCGCCCGCAAGATGACGCTGGGGATGTCGTTACGTTTTCCGTTCACCAGGACGTGCCCGTGCCTGACGATCTGCCGGGCTTGCGCGCGGGTGAAGGCGAAGCCGAGCCGCTGGACCACGTTGTCGAGCCGCGACTCGAGGAGACCGAGCATTTGCTCGCCCGTCCTTCCCTTCCTCCGCGCCGCGTCGAAGTAATACTTCTGGAACTGCCGCTCGAGCACGCCGTAGATCCGGCGAACCTTCTGCTTCTCCCGAAGGCGGATCGCGTATTCGCTGAGCTTGACGCGCGCCTGACCGTGCTGGCCGGGCGGATAGGGCCGGCGGGTGTAAGAGCACTTTTCCGTGTAGCAGCGCTCGCCCTTGAGGAAGAGCTTCATCCCTTCCCGGCGGCAGAGCTTACAGACAGGACCATGATAACGAGCCATTCGTTCTTCTTTCCTCGGCCGCCCGGCTGGGCGACGAAAACCGGTTTACGCGCTCGAGCGCTTCGTCCCGGACCGGCGCGCGACGGAACGTCCCGCGCCGGGAGCTACTCCCATCGAATCAGACGCGACGCCGCTTCGGCGGACGACACCCGTTGTGCGGCACGGGAGTGACGTCACGAATCAACGTGACTTTGAAGCCCACGGCCTGAAGCGCTCGAAGCGCGCTTTCGCGCCCAGCCCCGGGCCCTTTCACGAACACGGCGATCGATCGCATCCCGTGCTCCATGGCCTTGCGTGCGGCCTCCTCCGCCGCAAGCTGAGCAGCAAACGGAGTGCTCTTGCGCGAGCCCTTGAAGCCGCGTGACCCCGCGCTGGACCACGCTACGGTGTTGCCGTTGACGTCGGTGATTGTCACCACCGTGTTGTTGAACGTCGATTGAATGTGGGCGATCCCCGTCGCCACGTTCTTCTTCACCCTCTTCTTCTGGGCCTTCGGCTTCGGGCCTCCGCCGGAAGTACCCGTGGAGGGGGGAATGCTGGTCTTCGCCTGCGACATGACGTGTGGACTCCTCGGCGACTAACTCGTGGGACTCTTGCGTGCACGCGTAATCATGCCCTTGCGGGGGCCCTTGCGCGTACGAGCGTTGGTGTGCGTGCGCTGGCCGTGAACCGGCAGCCCTCGTCGGTGGCGGAGCCCTCGATAACATCCGAGGTCCATCAAGCGCTTGATGTTCATCTGCACTTCACGGCGCAGGTCACCTTCGACCTTGTAATCCGCCTCGAGCGCCTCGCGGATCTTTCGGATCTCGGCCTCGGTCAGCTCTTCGGTCATTTTGTTCGGCGCGATCCCGGTCTTCGCGCAAATGCTGCGCGCCGCGGCCTTACCGATGCCGTAGAGATACGGTAGGGCATATACGATGTGCTTGTGTCGGGGGAGGTCGACGCCTGCGATGCGGGCCATGGTTCTCTCTTCTCTCAGCCTTGCCGCTGCTTGTGCCGCGGGTTTTCGCAGATGATCCGAACGACGCCTTTGCGCCGAACCACCTTGCACTTGTCGCAAATCTTCTTGACGCTAGGCCGAACTTTCACGGCTCAATTCCTTCTTCCCGGGCTCACTTGTGACGGTAGGTGATGCGCCCGCGGCTCGGGTCGTAGGGGCTCACTTCGACGGTGACGCGGTCACCGGGCAGGATCCGAATGTAGAACTGCCTCATCCTTCCACTTATCGTCGCGAGGACGACGAGTCCGTTGTCACACTTGACGCGAAACATCGCGTTGGGCAGTGCCTCTTGGACGACACCGTCGAACTCCAGTTTGTCGCCCTTTGGCTCCTTTCGCTCCCGACGTTCAGCCATGGAAGGAAGGTCCTTCTTGCTTCGCTCCGTCGGGATTCGCGCTTCCGTTTCCGAGCGCCTGGAGGACGCGCGCGGTCACCTCGTCTACAGTACCTCCTCCGTCCACTCGTCTGAGAATCCCAAGCTCCTCGTAATAGGGGAGGAGCTCGGCGGTCATTGCCTCGTACGTGTCGAGGCGCTTCGCGACGACCTCCTCGCGGTCGTCCGCCCGGTGCTCAAGGTCCGCGCCAGGGGGGGGTGGGTTGTACTTCAAGTGGTAAATCTGTCCAGTGCGTTTGTCGGTCCGGCGGAGCACTGCGCGCTCGATCAGGAGCTCCCTCGGCACTTCCAGGACCAAGACACGGTCGAGCTTCATCGCGCGGGCGGTGAGCATTTCGTCCAGCGCCTTTGCCTGGGCCATCGTCCGCGGGAAGCCGTCGAGGAGAAATCCGCCTGCGCAGTCCGGCTGACGCGTTCGTTCGTCGATGAGGCCGATGACGACCTCGTCTGGCACCAAAGAGCCAGCCGCCATGGCGGCCACCAGCTCCGCGGGAAGCTTTCCCTGCCCTTTGGCGGCGCGCAGCATGTCGCCCGTGGAGATCTGCGGAATTCCCCAACGGCCGCAGACTACCTTAGCCTGCGTCCCCTTCCCTGCCCCGGGCGGCCCGACGAACACGACGCGCATCGGCAGCTTCCTAGTCTTTGCGCACTCGAATGCGTGAAGTTCGTCCGCCGCCGCCCGAGAGCCCTTCGTAATTGCGCGTAATCAGGTGGGCCTCGATCTGATTGACCGTGTCGAGCGCCACTCCGACCACGATCATGATCGAGGTGCCGCCCCAGCGAAACGGAACATGAAACTGCTGACTGATGATGCTCGGCACGATGCAAACGACCGCGACATAGAGCGACCCGCCAAACGTGATCCGCGTCAGCACGTAGTCGATGTAGTCGGCGGTCTGCTTGCCCTGCCGAACGCTCGGGATGAACGCCTGCTGCTTCTTCAGATTGTCTGCGACGTCCACCGGTTGGAACGTGACGGCCGTGTAAAAGTGGCAGAAAAAAATGATGAGGAGCACGTAGAACGTGTTGAAAGCCCAGTCGCCCCTCTGGAGCATCGACTGCAGCTGGGCCATCCCGGGGACCTTGAAGTTTGCGAGGGTCGCCGGAAACATGAGGAGCGACGACGCGAAGATCGGCGGAATCGTCCCGCTCGTGTTCACCCGCAACGGTAGGTGCGCCGTTTGGCCACCGTAAATGCGCCGACCCACCGTGCGGCGCGCGTAATAGATCGGAATTCGGCGCTGAGCGCGCTCGAAGAACACGATCGTCGCGACCGTGGCGAGCACGATGGCCAGCACCGCGGCGAGATTGAGGGGCTGAATGTTGCCCTTGTTGGTCGCAAAATAGCTCGCGACGCCGTCGGGAATCCCATCGACGATGCCTGCGAAGATCAGGAGAGAAATCCCGTTGCCGATGCCCCGGTCGGTGATTTGCTCGCCAACCCACATCATGAAGGCCGTGCCGGTGGTCAGCGTGAGCATGCTCATGAGACGAAAGCCCCAACCGGCGTGCGTCACCACGTCCCCCACGGCGGCCGAGTCGGAGAGGTCTCCGTTGTTCATCGCCTCGAGGCTCATCGCGATCCCGAAGCCCTGAACGATCGAAAGAACGATGGTCCCGTACCGCGTGTACTGGTTGATCTTTCTCTGCCCCTGCTCGCCCTCCTTGCGCAGCTCGTCCAGAGGCTTGAACACCATCGTCAAGAGCTGAAGAATGATGCTCGCGCTCACGTACGGCATGATTCCGAGCGCGAAGATCGAAAGATTGCCGAGCGCGCCGCCGCTGAACATGTTGAAGAGGCCGAGCAGTCCTCCACCTTGCTTGTGGATGACCGCGTTCATTACCGTACGGTCGACGCCCGGAATCGTCACGAACACGCCGATGCGGTAGACCGCCAGCAGAACCACGGTGAACAAAATGCGCCGGCGGAGCTCCGGTACTTTGCCGATGTTGGAGAAGGCGGAGAGAGCCGACATGGTCGTGTGCTTTACGGCTGAACGCTTCCGAGGAGAACGACCTTGCCGCCGGCCTTCTCGATCTTTTCGGCGGCCGCCCGGGAGAATGCGTGCGCGGAGACGGTCAGGGCCTTGGTCACTTCACCGTCGCCGAGAACCTTGATGCGGTCGAAGCGGCCCTTGACCAATCCTCGAGCCACCAACGCCTCGCCGTCGATCGTCGCCCCGGCCGCAAAGACCGCCAGCTCGCCGACGTTTACCTCGGCCACAATGGCGGCAAACGAGTTCGTGAACCCTCGTTTGGGCAATCGCCGCTGAATGGGCGTCTGCCCGCCCTCGAAGTGTGGCTTGAACCCGCGAACGCGGGCGTACTGGCCCTTCTGACCGCGACCCGACGTTTTGCCGAGGCCCGACCCGGTTCCGCGTCCGAGACGCGTCTTGCCTCGGGTTCCGGCCGGCTTCGCCAGATTGCTCAACGTGTCAGCCATGGTCGACTTCCTCCACCTTAACCAGGTGCATTACCTTTTTGATCGCGCCGCGGAACGAAGGGGTGTTGCCGACGACAACACTGCTTCCAGGGCCTTTCAAGCCGAGCCCTCGCACGATTTGGCGCATTACGTCCTGCTGCCCAATGGTGCTCTTCAATTGGGTCACGCGAAGGTTCGCGGTCATGGTCGCCTCTCAGCCCTGAACCGCAGCCTGCGGCGGCTTGATCGTTTTTCGCTCGACGAGATCATCGGTTTGCTTCCCGCGCTTCGCCGCCACCTGATCGAGGCTCCGCAGCGACTTGAGCGCCTGCACCGTAGCTCGCACGACGTTGTGCGGATTGGAGCTCCCGAGGCATTTCGTGAGGATATCGTGAATGCCGGCACTCTCCACCACCGCGCGAACCGCGCCACCGGCGATGACGCCCGTTCCCTCCGAAGCAGGCTTGAGAAACACTCGCCCGCTGCCGAAGTGGCCCAGTGTCTCGTGCGGAACGGTCACTCCCTGGAGCGGAACGCGAAACACGTTTTTGCGCGCCTGGTCGTTCCCTTTGCGAATCGCTTCGGGCACCTCGTTCGCCTTTCCGAGCCCCACGCCCACGTGGCCGGCTTCATCGCCCACCACGACGAGCGCGCTAAAGCTGAACCGCCGGCCGCCTTTCACGACCTTCGCGACGCGGTTGATGTAAATCACGCGCTCCTTGAGCTTTTCTTCATCGATCTGGAAAGCATCGAACGGCATTGCGCTTCTCCACGTCAGAACTTGATGCCGGCCTCGCGGGCGGCGTCGGCGAGCGCGCGAATGCGCCCATGATAAAGGTACCCGCTGCGGTCGAAGACCACCTTGTCGATCCCCTTTGCGAGGAGGAGCCGAGCTATCGTCTTGCCGACTTTCTTTGCGGCATCCAGCTTGTTCGATTCGCTCAGATCGCCGCGGACGTCGCGTGACAGAGTCGACGCGTGTGCGAGCGTTTCGCCCGCGGTATCGTCCACGACTTGCGCATAGATGTGCTTCGCGCTGCGGAAAACGCTCATCCGAGGGCGCTCCGGCGTCCCGCTGATCTTCCGGCGGATGCGCAGCTTCCTGCGCTCTCGCCCAACGATTCGCATTGCCATTACTTGCCTCCGCCGGCCTTGGCAGCCTTGCCCGCCTTCTCGCGGACCTTTTCGCCTTGATAACGCACGCCTTTGCCGCCGTACGGTTCGGGTGGCCGAAAGCCGCGAATTTTTGCGGCCGTTTGCCCCATGACTTCCTTGTCCGAGCCGGTCAGGATGACAATCGTCCCCTTCGAATCAGCGGGGATCTCGCACTTGACCCCTTGAGGAATGGGAAACGCGATCGGATGCGAGAAGCCCAGACTCAGGTTGAGCATCTGTCCCTTGAGCTCGGCCCGATACCCGGTGCCGACGAGCTGGAGCGTCTTCTTGTAACCTTCCGACACGCCGGCGACCATGCAGCGGATGAGAGCCCACACCAATCCCTGATAGCGCGCTCCATCCCGACCGGGGATCGTCGGCACGACGGTGACGCTTCCTGCTTCGACCTTGAGCTTGACGCCCTCGGGCATCTCGCGCCCGAGCGTGCCCTTCGGGCCCTTCAACTCGATCGCCCGGTCGCCTTTGACGGTCGCGGTGACCCCTTTGGGAAGGGCGATAGGACGCTTGCCGACGCGCGACTGGCGCATCCCGTCTTCTCTGGTCTGAACCTGATTCGACATAGCGCTCACCAAACTTCGCAGAGGAGCTCGCCGCCTACGCGCTGGCGGCGCGCCTCACGGTCGGTCATGACGCCCCGGCTTGTGCTCAGAATCGAGATGCCCATACCGGAGCAGACGCGGTCAATACGGTCGTGCGGCACGTACACGCGGCGGCCGGGCGTCGACACTCGTCGTAGTCCATCGATCGCCGACTGCCGGTCGCGCCCGTAGCGCAGGACAAGCGTCAGCATCTTCGGCTCCTCGCCTTCGCTCTCGCGAACGTCGTCGAGATAGCCCTCGGATTTCATCACGCTCGCGACGCGCTGCTTGAGCCGCGAATGGGGCATCTCGACGCGGTCGTGCCGCGCCATCGTCGCGTTGCGAATCCGCGTGAGCATGTCCGCGATCGGGTCGGTCATCATGGCGTCACCAGCTCGCCTTCACTACGCCCGGTATCTCGCCGCGGAGCGCGAGAAGGCGGAAGCAAATCCTGCAGAGTTCGAACTTTCGGTAATAGGCGCGGGGACGGCCGCACACCTTGCACCGATTGCGATGACGCACGGCAAACTTGGGCCGGCGATTGAGTTTGGCAAACTGAGAAGCACGGGCCATGTTGTGTCCTGGATAAAGTGGCTTCGGCTCAGGTGTGTCGAGTGGAGCGACCGCGCCCCCTTCGACCGGCACGCTAGGTGGCGCGGAACGGCATTCCGAGCTGTTTGAGGAGCGCGCGCCCTTCCTCGTCGGTTCTCGCCGTCGTCACGAGGCTGATGTTCAGACCCTTGACGGCGTCGATCTTGTCGTAATTGATCTCTGGAAAAATTATCTGCTCGCGTAGACCGAGGGTATAGTTTCCCTTTCCGTCGAACGCCTTTCGAGAAACGCCCTTGAAGTCGCGGGTGCGGGGCAACGCAATCGTGACCAGGCGATCGAGAAACTCCCACATGCGCGCACGGCGCAACGTCACCATCGCTCCGATCGGGAGACCCGCGCGGAGCTTGAAGTTCGCAATCGCCTTCTTGGATCGCGTGACGACAGGCTTCTGGCCGCTTATCGACTTGAGCTCCTCGACGGCCGTGTCGATGATCTTCGGGTTCGCGACGGCGGCGCCGAGCCCCATATTGAGGACAATCTTTCTCAGCCGTGGAACCTGCATGGGGTTCTTGTAGTTGAACTGCTTGGTCAGCGCGGGGATGACCTCACTCTTGTACTTGTCGAGGAGCCGCGGGGAGACGGCGTCCGCATCGGACGTCGGCGCCGCAGCGGACTGGGTCGCCGCGCCGGCGCTGCGGTCCGCGCCCTTGGCCTTCTTTCCGCCCTTCTCCGCCTTGCCGCCCTTGTCGGCCTTTGGAGACTTGTTCGGCGTCTCGCCGTCGGCCTTCTTTCCGCCCTTCTTTTCGTCTGCCATGGCCGGCTACTCCGCAACCGCGGGGATCTCTTCCCCGCTCTTTACCGCAACACGAACTTTGCGGCCGTCTTCGAGCGACTTGAACCGCACCCGGGTACCCTTGCCCGTCTTCGGATCGACCGGCATCACTTTGCAGGCGTAGATGGGCTGCTCTCGCTCGAGAATGCCCCCCGACGGATCGCGCGGCGTGGGGCGAACGTGACGTTTGACGAGATTGATTCCCTCGACCACAACGCGATCGTCCTCACTGAGGACGCGCATCACCTTTCCGGTCTTTCCCTTGTCCTTACCGCTGATGACGAGGACCGTGTCCCCCTTCCGAATGCGCGAAGACATCAGAGTACCTCCGGCGCCAGGGAGATGATCTTCATGAACTTCTTGCCTCGGAGCTCGCGCGCGACAGGCCCGAAGATGCGTGTGCCGATCGGCTCGCGTTCTTTGTTGATGAGGACCGCGCTGTTCTCGTCGAAGCGGATATAGCTCCCGTCCGGTCGAGACATCTGGTGCTTCATTCGAACGACGACCGCCTGCGCGACCTCGCCCTTCTTCACCTTCGTGCCCGCGATGGCCTCCTTCACGGAGACGACGATGACGTCACCCAGCTGGGCGTAACGCCTGCGCGAGCCACCAAGAACTTTGATGCACTGGACGCGCTTCGCGCCAGAGTTGTCGGCCACTTCCAAGATCGTTCGCATCTGGATCATGGCTCACTCCTCCACGAACTTCTTGACGACTCGAATCACGACCCAACGTTTCTCGCGACTGATCGGTCGGTTCTCCTGGATCTCGACCTGGTCCCCCGCCTTGAGCTCGTTCTTTTCGTCGTGCGCCTTGTACCGCGCGCGCGAGCGAACGTACTTGCCGTAAAGCGGATCGCGGCGGTGCGTCACGACCTCCACGACGACGGTCTTCTGCATCTTCGCGCTCACCACACGGCCCACCATCTTGCGGCGGAAGCCGTGCTGCTCGTGCGACTCGGGTGTCTCTGCCGGCGCGTTCTGCGTCATGGCTGCTTCGCCTCGTTCCTCTCGTTGCCGGTCGCTACGCTCAGCTCGCGCTCGCGCAGCAGCGTAATTACGCGCGCGAGGTCACGCCTCGTCTTGCGAATCGAGCTCGTGTCGTCGAGGCGATTCGTGAAATTCTTCAGGCGGCTCTCGAAGACGTCATGGGCGAGCGTTTTCTGAAGCTCGCGCAGATCTTCGACGCTCTTCTCGCGCAGATCGGTCGCTTTCATAGGATCTCTCCCCGCGCGAGGAATTTGTACGCCACGGGCAACTTGTGCCCGGCCAGTCGGAACGCCTCGCGCGCAGTGACTTCGTCGACGCCTTGGAGCTCGTACATCACGCGCCCTGGCTGAACCACTGCAGCCCACTCCTCGACCGCGCCCTTGCCGCCGCCCATTCGTACTTCGAGGGGCTTCTTGGTCACGGGCCGGTCCGGAAAGATGCGAATCCAGAGCTTGCCGGCACGCTTGACGTGCCGAGTGATCGCCATACGCGCCGCCTCGATTTGGCGAGACGTAACGCGGCCCGGCTCGACCGCCTGCATCGCGAAATCGCCGAAGGACACGTCGCTGCCTCTATAGGCAGCGCCCCTGTTGTTGCCCTTCTGCGCCTTGCGGTATTTGGTGCGCTTGGGGGAAAGCATTTCCTCACGCTCCTGCGATTTGTGGCCGGCGATTGCGGCGCTGGAGAACTTCGCCCTTGAAGACCCACACCTTGACGCCGATGATTCCGTACTTGGTGCGGGCTTCCGCAGTTCCGAACTCGATATCGGCGCGCAGCGTGTGCAGAGGCACGCGCCCTTCGCGGTACGTCTCGACCCGGCTCATTTCGCTTCCTCCGAGCCGGCCGGAGCAGCGCACGCGAATCCCCTTCGCTCCAAACTTCATTGCCGTGGTCAGCGCCTTCTTCATGGCTCGGCGGAACGCCACGCGACGCTCGAGCTGCGTCGCGATGTTCTCGGCCACGAGCTGCGCGGCCGTCTCGGCCTTGCGCACCTCCTGGACGTCGATGAAGACTTCGTTCTCCGTGAACGACTGGACGCCGGGGAAGACGACCTCGCCTTTGGCCGCCGTCTTGACGTTGCCAATCTTGAGCGTCTCGATCCCCTTACCGCCCTTTCCGATGACCATTCCTGGACGGGCGGTAAAGACGATCACTTTGCACTTGTTGGCGGCCCGTTCGATCTCGACCCCGGCGATACCGGCGTTCTGGAGATACGACTTGACCGCGCGCTTGACACGAATGTCCTCGTGGAGCCACTTCGCGTAGCTCTTGTCCTCGAACCACTTGGAGTTCCACGTCTTGATGATGCCGAGGCGGAACCCGTACGGATGGACTTTCTGACCCATGCGCCTACGTCCTTTATCGTTCGCCGAGGATGATGGTGATGTGACTCAGGCCTTTTTGGACGCGGGTCGCGCGACCCATCGCTCGTGGCCGCCAGCGACGCAGGTTCTTGTTGGGAGCTTTGTCCACGAAGGCCGTCTCGACGAAGAGACTGTCGACGTCGACGCCGGGACTCTGCGTTTTGGCATTGGCCACCGCGCTCTCGATGAGCTTCTTCACGATCGGGGCGGCCGCCTTCTGCGTGAACTCGAGCAGCTGCAGCGCCTCGCCGGCTTGGCGACCGCGAACGAGATTGACGATGACCCGGGCTTTGCGCGGACTGATGCGCATAAACCGGACGCTTGCCTTGCTGACCATGATCGGAGCCTCGTGGCGACCGTCGTACCCACTCGCATCGAGCCTGGTTGCTCGCGGCGCGGGCCGTTACGGACGCCGGAAACGTTCGAGAGCGGCTGAGAAAGAGAGTTCCCCACACGCCGCCTTCGGGCGGCACGCAGAGCGGCGTACTTTACGCGCGGAAGCGCGCTTCGCAAGGGAAAAAACTATTTTCGTGCCGGAGCCGGAGCGCCCTTGCCTGCTCCGCCTGCCCCGCCGCCCCCGCCAGAGGCACCCGCGCCGGCCCCGCCCCCGGCAACTTTGGCCTTCTTGTCGCCGGAGTGGCCGTGGAAGGTTCTCGTTGGCGCGAATTCACCCAGCTTGTGTCCCACCATGTTCTCGGTGACGAACACGGGAACGAACTTGCGCCCGTTGTGCACGGCAAAGGTCAGCCCGACGGCGTCGGGTGTGATCGTGCTGCGGCGCGACCACGTCTTGATGACCTTCTTGCTTTGCGCGGCTTGCGCCGCAGCGATCTTCTCGGCGAGGTGACCGTCGACGAACGGACCCTTCTTGACCGAACGAGCCATAGCCGTTCCTAACCCTTCTCGCCGCGGCGTTTCACGATCATGCCGTCGGTCCGCTTGTTGTTACGCGTCTTCAGGCCCTTGGAGAGCTGTCCCCAAGGGGAGCACGGATGTCGACCTCCAGAGGTGCGTCCCTCTCCACCGCCCATCGGATGGTCCACCGGATTCATGGTCACGCCGCGATTGTGCGGGCGACGACCGAGCCAGCGGGAACGACCGGCCTTGCCGAGCGAGATGTTTGCGTGCTCGATGTTCGATACTTGCCCGATGGTCGCGTGACAGTCGAGGTGAACCATGCGCACCTCGCCGGACGGCAGGCGAACCTGCGCATAGTCGCCGTCCTTGGCCATCAGCGCTGCGGCCACGCCGGCGGCGCGCACGAGCTGGCCGCCTTTGCCCTTCTTGAGCTCGATGTTGTGAATCATCGTGCCGAGCGGGATGTAGCGGAGCGACATCGCATTGCCGGGCTTGATGTCGGCGTTGCGGCTCGAAACGATCTTGTCGCCGACCTTCATCCCGTCGGGCGCGAGGATATAGCGCTTCTCTCCGTCCACGTAGTGGAGAAGCGCGATCCGCGCGGTGCGGTTCGGGTCGTATTCGATTGTGGCGACCACCGCCGGCACGCCGATCTTCTCGCGCTTCCAGTCGACGACGCGGTATCGCTGCTTGTGGCCACCGCCACGAAACCGCGAGGTAATCCGGCCGAAGTGGTTGCGTCCGCCCGTGCTGGTCTGGTGCTCGACAAGCTGCCGGAGCGGCTTGACGTCCTTGGTGACCTCTTTGAAGTCGGACACCGAGTAGAAGCGGCGCGCTGGTGACGTCGGTTTGAAGTTTTTGACTGCCATCGTTGCCTCATGCGCTCATGCGAAAAGTCGGTCTCAGCTCTGCTCGCTCGTTTCGGCGAAAAAGTCGATCGAGTCGCCCTCCTTGAGGGTCACGATGGCCTTCTTCCAGTTCTGGGTCTTCGAGTAACCCCGTCCCATCCGGCGATCCTTGCCGCGGAGGATCATCGTGTTGACGTCGGTGACGCGAACCTTGAAGAGCCGCTGTACCGCGTCCTTGATCTGCACTTTGTTCGCAGCGCGCGCGACTTCGAAGACAACCTGATTGTCCCTTTCGCGCAGCTGGTTAGCCTTTTCCGTCAGGATGATGGGCCTGCGGATGACTTGCTCCGGGGTCATTGTGCGCCTCCGCTAGCGCTCTCGGCGCCGAGTTCGAGGTTGGCCTTTGCACCGTGCGCCGATGCCTGCTTCAGGCAGCGCTGCTCGAGAGCCCGGGCGGCGTCCTTCGACAGAATGAGCGTATCGTGGCGGAGCAAATCGTAGACGTTCACGCCTTCGGGAGGCAGAAACTGGTGTTCCGCGCAGTTGCGAATCGAGAGACGCAGCTTCTCGTTGTCGTGCGAATCGACGACGAGGGTCTTGGCCTGCGCCTGGAGCGTGGCGAGCGCCGAAAGCAGGCTCTTGGTCTTGATCTCCGTGAGCTCGAACCGATCGACCACGAGCAAGCGGCCCTCTTTGCCGAACTTCGAGAGAGCGCTCGTGAGAGCCAGGGCGCGCGCGCGCCGAGGAGGCTTGTAGCTCCAATCGCGAGGACGCGGCGGATGCGCCTGACCGCCGCCGACGAAAACCGGAGCTCGGATCGAACCGTGTCGCGCCCGGCCCGTTCCCTTTTGCTTGAAGAGCTTCTTCGTGCTCCCGCTGACCGCCGATCGGTTCTTGGCGCACTGCGTACCCT
>JBAULD010000725.1:0-5468 GCA_049578005.1 Polyangiaceae bacterium | reverse complement strand
CTTCAGTCTTCGGCGCGCGAGGCCGTCGTTGCGTCCGTCGACGGACTTCGCGTCGCCGACGAGGGTTCGGCCCAAGCCTCGGAAGCGGAGCGAGCGCTGGCGTCGATCGTATCGGGCGTAGATGAGGTCGGGGGCTCGATTCGGGAAGTGTCGCGCGCGGTGTCCGAACAGGTTCACGCGAGTCAGGCGGTCGCCCAGGCGATCGGCAAAGTGAGCGATGAGTCTCGGCTCATCAACGTCGCGGCGAACGAGCAGGCCAAGGCAGTGCAAACATTGGCCCAAGGCAGCGCCGAGATGCGCAAGATGGCGAAACAGACGTCGCAGGCCACGCACGAGCAGGCCCGCGCCATGCGCGACGTCGTCCGATCCAACACACAGCTCTCGACGAGCGCGGACCAGGTGTCGCGCGCTTGCCAAGAGCAAGCGAGCGCCACGGCGCAGCTCTCCAAGGCAGTGTCGCTGATGCGGACCGCAACTCAACAGACCGCGGCGGCCCTGACCGAGCAGAGTCGCGCGGTCGGCGTGATCGGCGTGCAATCTCAGGAGGCCGCGAGCGCCGTCCACCGAACGATCTCGGGCCTCTCCGAGCAGGCAAAGGGTGCTGCAGAGGTCGCACGAGCGATGGACGAAGCGCGCAAGCAGGCCGCGATAACGGCCAAGGCCGTGGCGGAGCAGTCGCGGGGGATCAAAGAAATCGACGGTGCCGCGAGGCAGACCGGGCGTCTGGCCTCGCAGGTGACACGCGCGATGGCTGAACAGTCGGACGCGACGTCGTCGTTGGCACGGGCGGCCGATCAAGTGCGGCGCATCGCCAAACAGTCCGCCCGTGCGGTCGAAGAGCAGGCCGACGCCGTCACTTCGATCGCGAACGCCGCCGCTAAAGCGACCGGCGGCATCGCAGCGCTCGCGAAGGCAACCGCGGAGCAGGGCGTGACTCTGGAGCAAGCGGCTCGTGCCATCGAAGCGTTGATTGGGCAGGCGCGGGAGGTCGCATCGGCTGCGTCTCAAAAGGGCAAGCGCGCGAGCGCGGTCGCGCAATCGGCCGAAGCGATCGGAGGAGAGCTGGCTCTCTTGCTGCAGATGAGCGACTCCCAGATCGCGGCGATGTCCGCGGCCACAGAAATGCTACGGGGCAACGAACACGAGGAAGCGACGCACGCGTGATTGTACCTTTGCATGGCTCCGAGACCGAGCGGCGGCGAACCGCGGAGATCGACCGTTTGCGCGAAATGCGCGCGGTCGATGCGCTGGTCGATCGTCTCGCGGACCCCAGTTGGGTCGTGCGAAGGTCGGTAGTTTCGGCGCTCGCCCTGTTGGGTGACTCTGCCGTTGAACCGCTGTGTGACGTCTTGCGAATGCGCCGCGACGACGAGGCTCGCCTCGCCGCGGCGGTCGACGCGCTCGTAGCATCGCTGGGCGACGTCGATCCGGTGATTCTCAAGCTCGCCGACTCCGAGAGCCCGTCCGTCGTGTGTGACTCCGTCCAGATCCTCGGCCGACGCAGGGCGGCGATGGCAATGCCGAAACTCGCGGCATTGGCCGCTAGCGAAGACGACAACGTCGCTATGGCGGCTTTCGAGGCGGTCGGCCGCATTGGCGGGGAGTCTGCGATCGACCTGCTGCTTTCCGCTGTCGAAAGCGGAAACTTCTTCCGAGCATTCCCGGCCATCGACGTTCTGGGCCGCACCGGCGACGCTCGAGCCATTGCGCCGCTATGCGCGCTCCTGAGTGTCCCGCACTACGCCATCGAGGCCGTGCGGGCGCTGGGCCGCTCGGCGCAACCGGGCGCAGTGCCCGCCTTGGTCCCTCTGCTCGTGAAGCCGAACGACACGCAGGTGCGTGTCGTCGCGACCGCTCTCGTCGAGATCCACGAACGGCACGCCCAGCGATACGGTCCGAGCCGAGTCGTTCTCGACGGGCTGGCCGCGGTCGACGCGTCGGCGGCCACTCGCCGGTTGGCGCAAGCGTTGGCGGGTGCTGACGCCGCCGAGCGCTCGGCGCTGTGCACGGTGATGGGATGGCTGGGCGGGATGAACGCCGTTTTCGAGCTCGTCGAGCTACTGGACGCCGAGCCGGCTGTAGGCAAGGCCGCGGCGGACGCCATCGGGGCGCTTGATTCCCAGGCCGAGCCGTTTCTCATCGCTGCTCTGCGCCGCAGCCACAGCGAGCGGCGGCTCCTGCTGCTTCCCATCCTCGCACGGCGCGGCGCAGCGACGCCCGAGATCAGCGAGTGTCTTGGCGACGACGATCCCGGCGTCCGTGCGGCCGCCTGCGACGCGCTCGGAAAGTCGGGAGACCCCACGGCCATCCCGTTGTTGTTCCATGCCTTGGCAGATCCCGACGCGCGCGTGTCGCAAGCCGCCGTTTCCGCCATCCAATCACTGGGCGGCGTCGAGACGGAACGCCTCGCACTCGAATCGGTGCGATCGAACGACCCCCGCGTGCAGCGCTCCGCGCTTCGCATCCTTGCCTATTTCGGCTGGGCGTCGGGCCTCGAGCTCTTCCTCGAGGCCGTGCAGGCGCCCGACGATCGACTGAGAGACCTCGCGGCCCTCGGGTTGGCGTCTATCGGCGACGACCGGGCGGTTGCTGCGCTCATTCACGCCGCGGCGCACCGTTCCTCCCGAACGCGTTCGGCCGCCGTGCGTGCCCTTGGGCAAACGCGCAACCTTCCCGAGATCTGCGACTGCGTCCGGGCGGCGCTGGCCGACGCGGATTCTTGGGTTCGCTACTACGCCTGCCAGTCGCTCGGCCGCCTCGAAGACGAAGATTCCGCGGAGGCGATTCGGGTGCTCCTGGCCGATCCGGCCGGGCACGTACGCGTCGCCGCGATTGAGGCCCTCGCCCGGCTTGGAGGCAAGCGGGCTCTCGACGCTCTGCACGCCGCCGCTGAATCTCCCGACGCCGATCTTCAACGGGCAGCGCTGCTCGGAATCGGAACCGCAAGGGATCGTGCCTCGGTGCCGCTGCTGCTGCGCGGCCTCGCTTCACGTGAAGCCGCGACGCGACTGGTGGCGTTATCCGCGTTGGCTGAGTTCGACGACGCCGACGCCCTCGCCGGTATCCGCGCTGCGATGAAGGACTCGGACGAGAACGTTCAGGGCGCGGCCATTTCCCTTCTCTCCGGACGCCGCGGAGCCGAAGCGGCCCAGGCGCTCATCGAGGCGATGCAGAACCCCGCCTTGCGCGAACGCGTCCTGATCGCACTTTCCTCGCCTGTGGAAGGCCGAATCGAGGCGCTCGTCCGCGCCCTGCAGGTCGGCGCGAACGAGACAATCCCCGACATCGCTGCGGCCCTCGTGCGCATGCGGCGAGCAGAAGCTTCCGCTGCGGTCGAAGACGCGTTCCGATCCGGGGAAGCATTGACGCGGCGGGCGCTCGCACCCTCGCTCGCGGCGTTGCAAACTCCCGTCGCGCAGCACCTTCTCGTCAGTGCCGCCGCCGACGACCCCGACCCGCAGGTGCGAGGGGTCTGCGCTGCGTTGCTTCTCGGCTAGTCGGCGATGACGCTCTCGCCCCAGGTGTTCGCAATTGTCGCTCACTTGATCGAGGAGCAAACGGGGCTTCATTACAACATCGGCGACATCGACCTGCTCGCCGAGAAACTGTCGGACCGCACCGTCGAGCTCGGCCTGGCATCGCTGCTCGACTACTACTACTTCCTCCGTTACGACGAAGCCGGCGCAGCCGAGCTGAACACCCTCGCTCAAACACTCGTCGTTCACGAGACTTACTTTTTCCGTGAATACGATGGACTGCGGGTGATGATCGAGGCGATCTTGCCGGAGATTCTGCGCGACAGGTCGAAGGTTCGTATCTGGTCGACCGCGTGCGCGACGGGGGAGGAGCCGTATACGATCGCAATCATGCTTGCAGCGGCGAACCTCCTCGACCGCGTGGAGATCGTAGGTTCGGACCTCAGCGAGCGAGCGTTGAGCAGGGCTCGAGCGGGGATCTACGGCGGTCGATCGTTCCGGGTGTTGCCTGAAGCGCAATACGGGAAGTTCTTCGTCGAAGACGGTCGCGGCAGCAGACACGTGCGCGACGATCTTCGCGGCCGAATCGAGTGGCGACGAATCAACTTGATGGACGGACGGGCGATCTCAGCCCTAGGGATCTTCGACCTCGTCGTCTGCCGCAATGTCCTCATCTATTTCTCCGACGCAACCGTCGGGCGCGTCGCCGCAAGTCTGCGCGATGCGCTCGTGCCCGGCGGGTTGCTCCTCATCGGCGCGTCGGAATCGCTGCTTCGGTTCGGCAACCTCTTTGATTGCGAAGAGCGCAGCGGAGCATTTTTCTATCGGAAGCCTCGCCTATGAGCCTCCCGATTCGTGTCCTCGTCGTCGACGATTCCGCCTTTGCGCGAAAAGTCGTCCGGGAGGTCCTTTCGAGAGATCCAGAAATCGAAGTTGTCGGCATCGCGCGAGACGGCCTCGATGCCGTCGAAAAGATCCGTGAGCTCGAACCGGACGTCGTCACGCTCGATCTCGTGATGCCCCACCTCGACGGCGTCGAAGTGCTTCACGCCCTCCGCGGAAGGCCAAGACCCCGCTGCGTCGTCGTCAGCACCGCGGACGAGCACAGCCCTCTTGCGATAAAGGCGCTTCAGGCAGGTGCAATCGATGTCGTGCACAAGCCGACCGCGCTGGCGACCGAAAGGCTCTATGAGCTGTCGGCTGAGCTCGTGCAAAAAGTGAAGATCGCCGCGGCCGCCCGGCTTCCGCTGCAAAGCTCAACGGGTGAGGCGTACGACGTCCGAGCCGCGGGGTCGGCCATCGAAATCGTCGTTATCGGGACGTCGACGGGCGGTCCTCAAGCCCTCACACGCCTTTTCGGTGCCTTGCCGCGCGATTTCCCGGTCCCAATCGTCGCCGTCGTGCACATGCCTGTCGGCTATACGAAGGCACTGGCCGAGCGTTTGAACGCGGACTGCCGCATCGCGGTCGTCGAGGCCTACGACGGCGCGCTCCTTCGTCCGGGCTTGGCGGTCATCGGTCAAGCGGGCCGGCATATCAAAATTGTGGGAGAACCCCGAGAAGCGCGTGTGAAGCTCGACGTTTTGCCTCTCGACACGCTCCACCGGCCCGCCGTCGACGTTCTCTTCGCGAGCGCAGCCCAAATCTACGGCCGCAATGCCCGTGGCGTCGTCCTGACGGGGATGGGTGAAGACGGTTTGCAGGGATCGCGCGCGATTCATGCGGCTGGAGGCAGCGTGCTCGCGGAGGCCGAGTCCTCGTGCGTAGTCTACGGAATGCCGCGTGCCGTCATCGAGGCTGGGGTCAGCAAGGGCAGCGTGCCGCTCGAGGCGATGGCGGCCGCACTACTTTGGATGCCGTGACGCGCCTCGGCACGCGACTATAGTTTCACCCGGGCCACGTGTCGTTCGTCGTCGTCCGACCCCGCCTTGGTGCCCGTAACGTACGCCTTGGCCATTTCGAACAGGTAGGTCACGCCTTCGAGACCGGACC
>JBAULD010000724.1:0-6485 GCA_049578005.1 Polyangiaceae bacterium | reverse complement strand
TTGTCCCTTCTCGACCTGATCCCCGCCATTCGGCCCGGCTGGAAGTCGCCCTACCACCTTCGCGAATGGTGTTCCGAGATCGAGGCGTCCCTAGCCGGCGGCGCTCGGTCGATGTGCTCCGTTCCGTTCCAGCACTACAAGTCGACGACCACGCTCGTCGGGGTCGTGTGGCTGCTCCTTCGACGCCCGACCCTCTCGATCATCGTCATGACGCACTCGCACGAGAAGGCGATCGCGATGGGCAAGGATCTCCGCGAGCTGTTCGACCTCGCCGGGATCGCCATGAAAAAGGGCTTCAACACGATCCACGACTACCAGACGGAGCAAGGTGGCCGCGTCGTCGTGATGTCGGTCGAGCAGTCGAAGCTCGGTTACGCGCATGACGTGCTGCTCGTCGACGACCCGCTCGACGAAAAAGAGTACATGCTGCGGGATACGCGCGACCGGGCGGATTCGACGATCGGTCTCTACACCGCGCGCGGGGCCACGCACCTTGACTCGGTGCTGATCGTCGCATCGCGCTGGGACCTCGACGATCCGATCGGGCGACGTCTAGGGCGAACCGGCTGGCGGTATTTCTGTCACCCCGGGATCATCGGCCTCGGAACGCCGGACGAACAGGCGTTCGCTCCCGAAGTCCTCGATCTGCGCGGGCACCGAAAGATGCGCGCAGAATGGGCCGAGATCGATCCGAGCGAGCGCAAGTGGCACGCTCAGGTCCAGAACGATCCGCTCCCCGCCGAGCTCGGATTCTTCAGTGGCGACCCGCCGGACTTCACCGGGCTCGTGACGCCAGACTCTCACGTGATCTTCGGCGTCGACGCAGCGTTCACGTCGTCGAAGAAGAGCGATTTCTTTGCGATCGTCGGCGGGATCCAGTGGGGCGACGGCGTGACCGTGTTCGGCGCCGTACGACATCAGAGGGGACTTGTCGCCGGACTCCGCTCCCTCGGCGAAGCGAAGGCGTCGTTCCCCAAGGCGCGTTTTGTCTCGTACGTGTCCGGAGCCGAAAAGGGGATCTACGACGCGATCTACCAAGAGGGCGGGTTCGAGGTCGAACAGATGCCGGCGCGCTGGTCGAAGGGGTACCGTGCGCAAAAGACGGCGAAGGCGTGGCGCGATCAACGGCTCTGGATCCGGCGTGGCCAGCCGTGGACCGGCCCGCTCATCGCCGAATGCCACGCGTTCGACGGGCGCGACGACGATATCGACGACCAGGTCGATGCACTCGTAGCCATGCACGACGCCGCCTCGGCGCATCGTCCCGCAGCCGGTTTCGGGACGCAGTTCACCTTTGGCCGCCCCGTGATGTAAGCTACGGCAGAGGACTCAAGAAATGTCAAACATCGCGGCGATCACGTACGACGGGGCCGTGGCCGTCACGAAGAGCGATACGGTCGACGACCCGAACGCGGGGGCGGCGGGGTTCGCCGGATTGATGGTGACCGCAACCGGGACGGTTTCGTTTCAGGATGGCCTTGGAAATACGGTCGTCACCGGAACGATCACCCCCACTGCCGCACCACCGATCATCCCGGTCCGGTGCGTGCGGGTGAACGCAACCGGAACAACGGCCACGGTCTACGGCCTGCGGGCGGTCCCGTGAAAGCGCCTCACGACGTTCGCAAGCGCACGGCCGACGGCGATCCGAAGCCGCCGCGCACGTCCGATGAGCTCTCTGTCGACGAGCTGACCGGAAAGGCTCCGCCACCGGCACCCCAGGCAACGCCCCATCGCGCGCCGGCCAAGCGCTGCGGCGGGTGCCGACGCGAGCTCGCGATCACCGACACGTTCTGTCCAACGTGCGTCCCAAACGGCGCGACCGTTCCCAAGTTCGGCGGCGCCAATCCGCCCGACCCCGACTCGATCCGCACCGCGGCCATGATGCTGCCGACAAGGCGATAACGTGGCGACGAACGGGCAGAACGGGGCCGGACAGAACGGCGCGGGTCCCGGCGGCTCGAACGATTGGCCGTACACGGGGCCGAACCTCGTACGACCCCCACTCGCCCCCAAGCCGCCGGACCTGATCGACCAGTACGGGAACCGTCTGTTTGGTACCGCGTACGATCTGCCTCAAGATCCGCTGTCGATCTCCGATCCGCGTAGCTCGGCGCGCGTCGTCGTTCGCGATCTTCCGCTCATCTCGTCGATCACCGGTCAGTGGTCGCTTCCGCTCATCAAGTGCGCGCTCGTCGATCACATGCGCGGCATCTTCAACTTGCCGGCGGATCTGGCCGACGAGGTGAGCGGCGACGATCGCGTGCAGGCCACAATCGGATCGCGCACGGGTGGCCTCTTCTCGCAGCCGGTCAAACACAAGGGCGGGTCGGATCGGTGCCGGAAAGCGTGGCGACAAGTTTGGCCGAAGCTCCTTCCGCAATCGGTCGCGTCCGAGATCATGACGTGGGCCGTGCTCCTCGGCTTTTGCGTGTGTGAGCTCCTCTGGGACACGTCCGTTTTTCCGTGGCAACCGTACCTCAAGGTGTGGCACCCGAAGTTCATCTGGTACCGCATCGAACGACGCGAGTACTGGGCGATCACGATGGACGGGATCGTTCCCGTCGTGCCGGGCACTGGCAAGTGGTTCCTGTTCACCCCGCACGGCCAGTATCGCGGGTGGGTCCGTGGGGTCATTCGGTCGATCGCCGAAAAGTGGTTTATCAAGGGACTGGCGTGGCGCGACTGGGCGCGGTTCAACGAGCGCCACGGTCTGCCGATCATCAAAGCGAAGGTCCCGGCCGCCGGGGACATCAATCAAAAGATCAACTTCATTTCCGCGATGGCGCAGCTCGGGCAGGAATCCGTGATCGGTCTGCCTCAGAACGTCGACGGCACGGGTTACGACGCGGAGCTACTCGAGGCGCGTGACCGGGCATGGGAATCGTTCAAGGGCACGATCGACCGATGCGACATGTCGATCGTGCTGCCGATCATGTGGCAGAACTTGACGACCGAGGTGAAGGAGGGATCCTTCGCGGCGGCACGTGAGCACGGCGACATCCGGCAGAACGCGCTCGAGTTTGACAACGCGACCCTTTCCGAGCACGTCTACGAGCAGATCGCGCGCGTGTTCGCGTTCGTGAACTTCGGCGATCCCGAAGAGGCACCCAAGACGTCGTGGGTCATCACGCCGCGCGAGGACTACGTCACGAAGGCCGACACGTTCTTGAAGTTCGCGCAGTCGATGCAATACCTCCGGCAAGCGGGCCTGAAGCCGACCGACGTCCCCGAGATGGGTCGTCAGTGCGGGATCGACGTCGACACGACCGATATCGACCCGACGCAGGTCGAGGCGCGTCAGGCGGGCGCTACTGGCAAAGTCGACGAGCAGCCGGACGATGAGAAATCCGACGACTCGAAAGACGACGCGAAGCCGGCACCGAAGAAGACGGCCGCGAAGCCGAACGACGAGGACTCCAACGATGAGGCTGCATAGGTGCCAGCTCGGGATCGTGGCGTCGTTCTGGCTGGCCGTGGTGAGCGGCGAGGCGGCGAGAGACCGTTGCCGATGAAGCGCGCCGCGAGCGATCGTCGCCCATTCGTCGAAGCTGGCCAGAACCGCACGCTCTGTCTGCACCCGAGCGCGATGCGTGCAACGTACACGCAGAAGAAAATCAATCCGAATTGCGTCGCGGCGGGCGTCGGGCTCGTGTACGTCGACGGGCCCCTCAGCGCGAAGCCCGATTTCTGGTTCGACGACTACGAATGCATTCTTGATCGGTACCGCGACGCGATCTACTCGGACGAAACGCACTGCGTCCTTCTCAAGATCGACTCACCGGGCGGCGACGCGGCGGGCCTGAACGAGCTCGTGCGCGCGATGAAGCGGTGCAAAGAGGAGACGGGGAAGCCCGTCTACGTGTTCGCCGACGAGGGGGCGTACTCCGCGGCCTACGCGATCGCGTGTGCCGCTGACGAGATCTACCTCCCCGAACCGGGCGGACTCGGGTCGGTCGGGGTCATCTCCGTCATCGAGTCCCAAGTCCGGCTGCTCGACAAGATCGGGATCGATCTCGAGGTCGTAACGTCGGGCAAGTTCAAGGCGGACGGCAATCCTGAAACGCCGATCACCGATCAAGCGGTCGAGCACGTGCGGCGGCGCGTGATGGGGCTCGCGCGGCTGTACTGGCGTCTCGTGGCCGATTCTCGCCCGATGTCGTTCGCCGCCGTGCGCGCAATGCAGGCCGACACGTACTATGGGAGCGAGGCGGTGGGCGTCGGGCTCGCGGACGGGATCATGAGCCTTGACGAGGTCGTGAGGTACGCGGCGCAGGCTCGGACGATGCAGCCGAAGCGGGCGCGGAAGAAGACGGCTTAGGTCCGTTCCTTCGGCATCGACGTCGCAGCAACGGGCGCTGTCTCGTCGCCAAGGTGCTCGCGGATCAATCGCCGTACCACGCTCGATCGGGAGTCGCCGCGCGCTGCCGCGGCCCGATCGAGCCGTTCGTCGTCAGCCTCTGTCAGCACGATCGTGGTCACCGCGCGCGTTCGCTTCATACCGTAATGGTGCCATAAGCGCGCCATAGCGGCTAGCGGCAGTGCCGATCGGCCCCGTACGCCTAAGAGCATGACCCCTTTGCTCAAGGCTATGCAGGCCGTGCAATCGGCCAAGAACGCCCTCGCCGCTGCAAAGCCGAGCGGTAAGCAGGCCGCCGAAGCCCGTCTCCTCCTCGCCGAATCGCAGCTCGAACGTGCGATCAACGGTTCCGCCAAGTCGACGTACAAGAAAAAGACGACGACCGTCGAGGAAGAGGAAGACACCGGCGACGACGACGATGACGATGACGGGGATGACGAGGACGACGAAGATGAAGAGGAGGAAGAGGAAAAGATGCCTCCCTCCGAGGACGAGGAAGAAGAGTCCGGCGAAGAGGACGAGGAAGAAGAGTCCTCGGACGAGGAGGAGAAGGCTGCGAAATCCGCGGTCGCCCTCGCCCGGAAATCCTTCAAGTCTGCCAAGTCCGACAAGGCGCGCGCCGCATGTGGAGCCCGTCTTTCTGCGGCGAAGCAGCATCTCAAGTCGGCGCAGTCGAAGGCCCGCGCCCGATCGATGCGCGAAGTGCACAAGCTCCGCGCCGAAGTGCGCACGCTGACCAAGTCGCTCAAGGGCACGGGCAAGCTCGCCGCGGGGCTCAAGTCGACCAAGGCGCGCATGGCAACGATCGAGCGCTTCGTTGCACTCGGCCAACTCCGCGAGCCAGACCCGCACGCGGACCCAGGCACCGCCGAAGTCTCCGAGACCCAGAAAAAGATCTGGGAAAAGATGGGCCTCAACGACGAGCAAATGAAGGCCGCGACGAAGGCCCTCAAGCAACGCGACGAGTTCGTGGCGAAGGTCACGGGCGGAAAGATGGGGAACTGACGTGGCCGATCTAACGAACGCCCGTCCGATTGCCCGCTACGGCGCGCAAGACGACATTTTCCCGCCGATCTACGGGCCGATCGGGATCGGCGCCAACCTGCTTCTGTACGCGGGGGGGATGGCCGCGACCGACGGCAGCGGCAACGCGGTCAAGGCCGACGCGGCGACGGCACAGGTCGTCATCGGGGTGACGCGCAAGAACTACTACAACCGCACGACCGACCCGAGCGGCGGCGCGGCCGGCGCGGTCCAGGGCGAGTTTCTGGCTGGCGTGTTTCCGTTCTTCATCTCGACGGACGGCGGAACGATCACCAACGCGAACCGATGGCAAGACGTCTACGTCGTCGACGACCAGACGATCTCGCTGAGTCCGGTCGGTACGGCCGGGGCAAACCGTCTCCCGGCCGGATACCTCGTCACCGTTGACGCGCTCGGTGGGCCGACGAACGGGCTCGCATGGGTGCAGATCGGCGAGCCCAACCCGAGCGCGGCGCCGAAGCACATCGCGATCAACCTCACTCTCGCCCAGATCCAGGCGCAAGCGTCCGGCGTCGCGTTCACGATTTGGACCGCCCCAGCAAACTTCTGGCTGCAGACATCTAACATCACGAACACGCAGGCGTTCGCGGGCGGCGGCGCGGCGACGATGCT
Source organism: Polyangiaceae bacterium (assembly GCA_049578005.1). Taxonomy (GTDB): domain Bacteria; phylum Myxococcota_A; class Polyangia; order Polyangiales; family Polyangiaceae; genus Palsa-1150. The sequence continues at coordinate 469 of JBAULD010000724.1, read as the reverse complement.
CGCGACGCTCCAGGGCGGAGCCGATGCGGCCGGGTCGATCCTCGGCTCGGCAACCGTGTTCGCGCTCGGGGCCGTGAATACAACGGCGGGATCAAGCCCGTACATGAAGCGCGGCGGTCAAGCGATCAAGATCACCCTGACCGAGACAGGCGGAACGCTAGCAACTCTCTCCGCCGGCACGCTGCAGATCGATCTGATCGGAATCATCGCCCAATGAGCACCATGAACCTGACTGGAGCCCTCTGATGGATCCGACCGGCGCAAATCTCCAAATCTTCTTCACGGGCCTACAGGTCACGTGGCAAGGCGCGTACGGGCAGGAGCCCGTCTGGTACAGCCAGATCGCGACGGTGCTCCCGAGCGACACGGAGCTCGAGCAATACGGGTGGATGGACAAGGTTTCGCAGCTCACCCAATGGCTCGGACCGCGCACCGTCAACGCCCTCCCGACCCGTACGCGCGTCATCAC
>JBAULD010000723.1:0-2379 GCA_049578005.1 Polyangiaceae bacterium | reverse complement strand
TTCACGACGCACCCAGGGACTTGCCGAACGCCATGAGCGCGCCGCCGATGCCGGTCCCGACACCCGCCGCGAGCATGCCGTCCTTGGTCAACAGCGTCACGGCGAAACCGGCGACCGTGCAGAAAATACCGATGTACGTGGTCCATTTCGATGTGGTCATGTTTCCTCGTTACGGGCCCGTGGGCCACCATGTTGATGGGAGAGTCGTGGGTGCAGGGAGATTGAGCGGCACGGCATTGGGCCCCACGATCGGCGTGACCACGCCGTCCGCCACGTAGGCCCACTGAAGCGCGTTGGCGAAATTCTGAATAGGCTTGAAATACGTGGTCGTAACCGACTGCGCAGGAGGCACGTGGATTCCACCACCGACGTCGACGCCAGCCTTTGGCAGACCGAGCGAGGCGTCGACCACTGGAGCGAGCGCCGCAGCCGCCGCTTGCGTCGTGTAAACGTACCCGTTCATGGATAACGGCCTGTCAGGTACGCTTGCAGTGTCGTGGCTTGCGCGCCCGATATCACGTTATTGGTGAGGATAATCTCGGCAATGCTGCCAACGAATCCAGCCGAAATGACGTTCAAGCTGCTGACTCGACCGCCGATCGAGCTGAGGTCGCCGGCGGTCCGACCGAGCGCGTTGCTGGCGATTATCGTTTGCACCGATCCGTCTTCCCAGCCGGTGTAACTGGCGGGTGACGTATTTGTCCCCCCGTTGTACGTTACTCCAATAATGTGCTTGGACGTGTCCAGCGTTGGATTCCAGCCAACACCATTTCCTGACGCAAAGTCGGCTTCGAATGTAACGTTTGTGTATGCGCCGCTGATGTTTGACAAAAGCAGTTCCGTCCACAGGCTTCCTGTGGACAGGGTTACGAGCGAGTCGAACAGGCCGGAGCCGGGCGTAGCCGAGAGCTGGAACACGACGTAACAGGACTTCGCACCGCTCGGGAACGTAGTCGGACCCGAGAGCACCTGAGTCCCGCTAAACACGAGCGCTGGTTTGCCGTCCACCGTGCCTTGTGTTGGCTGCTGCGCTCCGGTCGCCTGTACAAAATTATTTCCGTTCCCGCTCTGATCGGCCCAGGCGCTCACCCCAGTGCCGAGCGAGATACCGAGGTCCCCTCGATACCATCCGAGCAGCGAGGCTCCGAGGATCGTCTTTGGACTGGCCCCGGAGTCCATCCACGGGTCCCGCATGCTGCGAGCATGGGGTCTCGCGCCAGGTCGCCCAAAAGCGCCGCGCATCACCCGGGCCCCGGATTTCCACCCTGAAGCTGGAAGCTCGAAATCCGATACCGCACGGTAGCCGTACCCGCCTGCCCGTTTTGCGTGTTCGCGCAAAACCATTTGTCCACGAGCGGGTCGACTTCGTATTCTCGCTCCTGGCCGTTCGGGATGTGCCAGCAGGCGTTTGCTGAGGTGGCACCAGGCGTACTCGTCGCGGCGGAGTTCGCGATAAACGCGCTGGTCGAACCGAAGTTCACCCACACGTCCGCCCCCTCAGCGGAGATGCTCAGGATCGCGCGGCCGAACGCTCCGGGAACGGCTGCCGCATTCGCGACCCCGAGCGAGGAAAAAATGTCCGTGTCGAGCTCCACGGGGGTCGAGCTGTTGGTCGCGGCGTACGTGCGCACGATGCCCTGCCCGACCGTGCCCCCGCCCCCATTTCTCGGAGGAACTACCCGGGTGTACCTGTCAACGTAGAGACTCACTGGGATGCTCCTGCCTCGACCCTGTCGGTCGCGAGTTGTGGTGTCGACTTTTCGAGATTCACGGGCTTCGCTCGTCGTTGGGCAGCCTCCTGCGCAGCGTGCTGTCCGGCAGCGTCTGCCCACGTTTTCTGCATGAACGCAATATACGCCGGCTCAAACTCGGGTAAAGGCAATCCGAGAAGGAGGCCCATCCCGAGCCGTTGCTGATGGGTGGCATCTTTCATCTTGCCCGCTGCCATTTCCTGAAGCGCCGTCTCCTGCACCCGCTGGTAGAGCGGCGGGAACACGGTCTTCAGCGCCTCTACGCCCTCGAGTGAGAGCTGCCCGTGCCGCGCAGCCTCGACCACGGAGATGGGGTCTCTCACTGCGTGGTAGGCGCGCAGGAAGCTCTCCTGCTGCGCAGGTGGCGGTGGGAGAGGCTTCGCGTTCGGGTCGAACGGGTCGAGCGGTGGACTCGGGGGGAGCTTCGAGTGCAGGTACTGCAGTCCCGCGAGGGAGGTCCTGGTCATTGAATCCGCGAGCTTGGGGGAGCGCGCCGCGATGCCCGCGGTCATCGCCCGCATGCGCGCCATGGTCCCCTGAGGGTCGGTTGCCGCTCGGGACACCTCGGCTGCCTTGCGCGCGTAGCTGTCGATGCCTGCGGCGCGTGGCTGAGGGCCACCGCCCCGGA
>JBAULD010000722.1:0-7057 GCA_049578005.1 Polyangiaceae bacterium | reverse complement strand
CCTCGGGCCCACGACAAAGGAATCGAGGTGGTCTGCCGCATCGACCCGAAGATGGGATCGCTGCACCACGGCGACCCCGACCGTTTGCGTCAGGTGATCAGCAACCTGCTCGGCAATGCAATCAAGTTCACGGACCTTGGGGAGGTGTTCGTCGACGTTCGCGTCACGAAGCGAGACGCTCGCGCGGAGATGGTCCGGATTGCCGTCATCGATACGGGCATCGGCATCGCGCGGGAGGACATTTCGAAATTGTTCGACGCGTTCTCTCAGGTCGACGGTTCCTCCGTCCGAAAGTTCGGGGGTACCGGTCTCGGCCTCGCGATCTCCAAGCGGCTCATCGAGATGATGGGCGGGTCCATCGGCGTCGAGAGCGTCCCCGGCAAGGGCAGCGAGTTCTTCTGCGAGCTTCGATTGGAAAGCGCTGGAGATGGTTTCGAAGATCGAGGCGCGTGGGCCGAGGGAAAGCGGGCCGTCGTCGTCGAGGGGCACCCTCGTTGGAGGGACGTGATTCGGGAGCACCTGGAGAATTGGGGGATGTCCGTCCAATGCTTCGACCGCGGCGAGGATGCCTTGGCGAGCATCGGCCGCGGCCCGGCACCCAGGTTCGACGTGGCAGTCGTCGGTACGACGGCCGACAAGCTCTCGCTCGAAAAATTCGTTCCCCGATTGCGGTCGCTACAGGGCGGCGCCAAAGTGCCGGTGGTCGCGCTCTATCAACTCGGAGCCGGCTCCTTCGTGAGCGATGTGGAGAAGGAGCTGGCCGCGCAATTGCCGAAGCCTTTGCGCTTTTCCGAGCTTTACAACGCGGTCCAGCAAGTCCTCACGGGCGGAGAGGCCCCCGCGCGCACGCAACCATCGGGCCACGAAGTGGCGCTCGTCCAGGCGGGACCGATCTTGGTCGTGGACGACAACGAGATCAACCGCTTCGTCGCCACGGAGATGCTCGAAGACATGGGGTACGAGGTCGAGATGGCGGAAAACGGCGCCGAGGCAGTGGAGCGAGTCAAGCAGAAAGAATTCGTCGTCGTGTTGATGGACTGCCAGATGCCGGTGATGGACGGTTACGCCGCGACTCGGGAAATTCGGCGAATCGAAGAGACTCTGGGTCGTCATCAACCGATTGTCGCGCTGACGGCCCACGCCCTGTCGGGCGAGCGCGAGCGGGTGATGGCGGCCGGAATGGACGATTACCTCTCCAAGCCCGTTCGATCGAGTTCACTGGACAAGGTCATTCGGCGCTTCGCGAAGACGAAGGCGAAGGCGATGCCGGCGAAGGTCGCCGCCGAAGCGCCCGGCGGCGAAGCCGAGCCTTGCCTCGAGGGTGCCATTTCGCGATCCGCCAAATTGATCGATCTTTTTCTGAAGAACCTGCCGACTCAGCTCGACGCCATCGAGACGGCGGCGACGCAGGGAAAAGCCGCCGACCTTCGGGCTCATGCCCACAAGACGAAGGGGAGCTGCTTGGCCCTGGGCGCGACGTCGATGGCGAAGACCGCCGAGAAGCTGCAGACGCTCGCCGAGACGGGAAAGCTGGACGGTTCGCTCGACCTCGTTACGGCGATGCGCAGTCAATTCGGCAAGGTCGCGCTCGAGCTCGGGCGCGAGCGAGCGTCCGCATAAGATAGCGACACCCGCCCACTGGGCCTCCGAGGCTTTCACTCGAGTGCCCGGTCGATGTGCTTGACCGCCTCGAGGCGCAGCCCGAAGGCTTCGCGCACCGTCCGCAGGTCGACCACCGTCTTGACGGAAAGCGGCAGCTCCGTCGGATGGCGGCCGATACGCCAGTGGTCGTCGGCGAGCTCGAAGATCAGGTTCGCCGCTTGAAGACCCAGGGCCTCGTGATCGGGCACCGCGGCGAGAGTGCCGAGCGGAGAGCCCGGGTTGATGAGGTTCGCGACGCCGACGACCACAGGGAGCCGGGACTCGTTCAGGACGGCGCGCCAGGCGCCGTCACGGAACTGTTCGTCGCGCACGAGGGCGTTGTCGTTGAGCATCCACAGCGCATCGACGTGTCGATTCTTGACGAGGTTCTCGAGCGCTTCCCTCAGCTCATCGGATGTGACGTCGCTGGGTATGGCGACAGGCACGATTTCGATGTGCTCGCGGGCCGCGGGTGCCATCTGACGTTCCACGAACTTGCGGAGGCCGGGCCGGTAGAGGACTCCTACCCGATTGATTGGCCTATTTATCACGGCGCGGAGATTCATGAACGCGGTGACGCCGGGGACCTCGTAGGCGATGCCGGTTGCGTTTCGGAGCGTGGCTTGAACCTCTTCGATGAGCGACGCCATGAGCAGCACCGTCGGAGGGAACGCCTCTGCGGGGTGAGCGCGCTCGTAGTCGCTCACCAGGGTGATGGTGGCATTGTTCATCAACACCATGCACGCGGGCTTCGCTCGCCGAATGACCATCCCTAGATCGGCCGACGTCGTGTCGGGCGCGACGACGAACGTGATGACGCTGAACGTCGCTCGTAATTCGGAGACGAGGCTCTTTCGCACCTCCAAGAAATTCGGAGAATTGGGCATCGCGATCAAGATCGCGGGCGCACCGGGCTTGGCAGGGGGATCGACGATTGGAGCGGCCCCCTCGGGCGCGGCGCCGGGGCGGCAACCCGCCGACGGGAAGGCGCCGACCGCCACGATGAACGCGACCAGCCAGGCCCGCAACCACGGCCGACCACCCCCCCGCCGGCCGATCATTGGGTACTCCAAGAGTCGATTCCTAGTAAGTGATTTGTTTCTCCGTCGAGCGCCTGGAAAGACTTTACGAGCGTGGCGCGGACGTCTGGGTTCACGACCGACACGGCGGGCAGTCCGACCATGCCGTCGGGCAGGTCGCGCGTCTTGATGGGAAGGCGTGTCCGCTCTGCGAGGCGGGCCGCCGCTGCGCTCGGAAGGACGACGCCGTTGGCCTCGGAGAACTCGAGGAGCGGGAGAAGATCCTCGATCTTCGATACCCGCTTCATCTTCACGTCGTTTGTTTTCAAGAGGCGATTCAGGAATGATTGCGTGCCATCGCGGCCCATGAGGTCCACGATCCCGATGGTTTTTCCGGCGAGCGAGCCGTCGAGGGGCTGACCCTCGGAAGCAACGACGTACGGCTCGACGGCCTCGCCCCCGCGCTTCCCCTGCAGAGTCACCGGGGCCCCGCGGTATTCCAGCACCGGCGTGATACAAAGGACCGCGTCGGGACGAGCGCTATCGAAGACCTCTTCGAAATCACGAAAGCGCCCGAACACCGTTACGGCGACATCCGGCAAATGTTGCTGGAGCGCCTTTTCGACCGCGCTCGACTTGGCATCGAGCTGGAGGAAGACGTAGAGAAGCGGCTTCGCCTGTGCCTCGGCTCGCCTCTGCGGAGCGGACCAGAGTCCGAAGACAACCCACAGAGCCACGCCGGCAAGCAAGAGCCGGCGGTGGACGCTCGACGGGCTGCTCAAAGGAACGCCCACGCTAACACCATTGGCGGTTCGGTTGAAGAATTCTCGACGAGTCGACGCGCACACTCCTGCCCACCAAGTTCGGGCTCGCAGTCCTAGCCCTCTGAAGAATTGCCGCGGCCAGGTCGTACAAGGGACTATGAACGAGAGAGTCGGCACCGGAGACGCCATGGCCCATGTCACGCCGCGGCGGCTTCGAGGACATGGCCGCGCCCTCGGCGCTACGCTCGCGCTCATTGCGATGGGCGGGGGGATCGCGAGCATCGAGACCGAGGCGTTCGGACAGGCGCTTCCGGACAGCGCGGCCAGTCCCGCCCCGACTCCGCCGGGCGCTTCCGAAAGCTCGCCCGTCCCCGCGACGGAGGCGTCGGACTTATCCCTCGACGAGCTTCTCAACGTCGACGTCACCACCGTATCGAAGTTTGCAGAGAAGCAAGGGGAAGCGCCGGGCATCATCAGCGTGCTCTCGTCCGACGATTTGAAACGTTTCGGAGGGATGACCCTCGAGGAAATTCTGAACCGCGTCCCGGGGCTGAATGCGTCGAGCGGTTACCTCACGGATCGCAGCACGATTGCCTCGCGAGGAGACCAGGTGCGATTCAACTCCGGCCACGTCCTCCTTCTAATCAATGGAAGGCCGGTCCGGGAGGTCATGGAGGGAGGCCTGAGCAGCGATATGCTCCAGCGCTTCCCCGTCGCCGCGATCGAAAAAATCGAAGTCATCAAGGGGCCGGGATCGGTGCTCTACGGGTCCGACGCGTTCTCCGCCGTGATCAACATCATCACGAAGAGCGTGCAGTCGACTGGAGTGACGGCCGGGGGCGTAGTGGGAACCGACGGGAAAAGTTTCGCGTACGACCCCTCGGCCGTGGCGACCCTGAAGGCCGGCGATTTGAATGTCCTCGTGTCGGGGAATTATCTGAGACAGCCGCAGTGGCAGCAGAACTATTTGTTCCAAAACACGCCTACGAGTCCCATCGTCGCCCTGCCCATCAACGGGCCGGACAAGGGCGGCGGAGCGTACCTCGACGTGAGTTACAAAGAGCTGCGCCTGATGGCCGCGTACGCGAATTGGAACTACTGGTACCAGCTGAAGGGGATCATCAACGACGGCACTTGGTCGAAGGCCTTCGTCAACCTCGGCTACAGCCATAAATTCAGCGAACGGTGGAAGTCGGACCTGAACATCGGTTTGACGAACTCCGGCCTCGATTTCACCAAGAATCGCCCGTTCGTCCTGAGAAACTCGAATGAACTCGTGTGGGAGTGGACGAACTTCGTCGATATCGCGAGGAACGCGAAAGTCGTCGTCGGCGCGCTCTTCGACAGCCGGGGCGGTATCGAGACGAACCACGCCGTGCCGACCCACACGGTGACGACGGACGACGCACGCCAGCTCGGATTTCAAACGTACGCGCAGATGGACTACACGCCTTGGCGTCCGGTCAAGTTGATCGGCGGCATTCAGGCGAACAAAGTGGGGAACCTCGACTGGGACGCCGTTCCGAGAGCGGGCGTCATCCTCGCGCCCACGTCGCGGGTGACGTTCAAAGGACTCTACAGCACCGCCTACCGAGCGCCGGCCATCGACGAGCTCTTTCTGACCGACGTCAACTTGCGGGGAACGCCGACGCTCAAACCCGAAAAGGTGGCGACCTTCGATATCGGCGTGACCTACCAGGGAGCGCAGGTGCAGCTTGGCGCGAGTTATTTCAACAGCAAGCAAACGAACATCATAAGGCCCACGATCGCGCCGGGCGCGACCGGAACGAACGCGCTCCAGTACTATGAGAACACGAGCGGAGTCCTGATCCAAGGAGGCGAGCTCGAAGGAAAGGCGTACGTCAACAAGTACATCTACCTGACCGCTTCGGCGCTCTACCAGAGGAGCAAGAACGATCAGGGTACGCAAGACGTGACGCCGATACCTGCTTTCAGCGCGAAAGCCGGAGTGAGCTACATGTCGGACAACGGCATCAACGCCAGCTTGTTCGACATTCTTTCAGGGGACATTCTGGGCAGCCAATTCACGCAAAATAAGCTCAACCCGGCGCCGCAGTCTTATAACGACATCAGGCTGCGAGGAACGTTCGACATCAACAAAATGTTCAGCTTGCGGGTCCAGCCGGACGTCACGCTGCTCCTCCAAGTGAACAACCTGCTCGACGTGAGATATTATATCCCCGAATGGGGAGGCACGGTGCACGACTCGATCCCCGGAACCGTGGGTCGAACCATCTACGGCGGCGCCAGCTTGAGCCTCTGAAATCAAGAGAGGCCAGGACCGCAAGGAGCGCCAGGGGCCGAGAGATTGACGGGCCGAGCGGCGAAGCTCGGTTGCGTCGAAGCTATCGCTTGATGCCTTCGACTTTGAGGGCTCGTGACGCGAAATCCCGCGCCAGGCGCGGCGAGACCCCGGTCGCACGGTAGGACGAGCCGCTGGAGCCGTTCTCGCTCAGGACGAAGAGATCGCGCGTGACGACGCCGCGCCCGTCGCTCCCTTCGATCTCCGCCACGCGAACGACGCGTAGCCGACCGTCCGCGGCGCGGTCGACTTCCACGGCGACGTCGAACGATTCGCCTACGGCTTCTCGCGCCGCCTCGATCGTCGACCCCGGGCGCGAGAGCGCCACCTGCGACACGAGGCGCGCCAGGGCGTGGCGCAACGAAGGTGCGCCGACCCCGGCGAGGACGGCCTCGCTCCCCTCGGCGATGACGTCCACGACGGCCGTTGCCACCGCCCCGACGAGTGACGTGACGATGAGGCGGTCCACACCGAACCTGGCGGCGGCGTACACCGATTCTTCGCCGTGCGGTCCGTGATCGGCAAGCGCCATCGGAACCAGATGCGCATGGGGCAGCGCCAACTCGTCTGCCCCTTTGTTCAGAACGGCAACGCGTTCCGCCGGCGGCGCGGCCGAAGCAATCGCGCCGAGCATGAACGAGACGGCGCCTGCCCCCGACCCGACGACCAGAACGTTTGCTCGGACGGAGGCGGAGTGTTCGAGAAACGCGGCCATCGCTTCCGAAATGGTCCCCGCGGAGACAAGCTGAGCCAGGGAGGCCTCGATGCGACGGCGTTTGCGAACGTGAAGCACCCAGCCGCTGACGGCGGGAGGAGCAAGTGCGGTCAAATAGGCCCCGCGTGGAAGGCGCCGGTCGATGATGAGCTCACCCGATCGAAGGGGGTCGCCGGACTGCTGCGCCAGCCGGGAAATGATACGCGCCAGCGCCTCTTCGCTCGTGAACGACGGCTCCGCCAGCATCGTCTGACCACTCCGCAACACGAGAACGGAGTCGTGACGAATGACGTGCATCTCCGTCGCCTCGTCGTCATCGAGGAGTGGTCCGACGGGCCCGAGACCGACGAGCTCGCGCAGCGCGTCGCGCGCAAGAAGCTCGAGATCGATCCCCTCCGGTATTTCGCCCTCCTGCCGCATCGCCTTTGCCTGCTCGCGCACCGCGCGCTCGATGGCTTGCGAGACCGGCTCGGCTACGACCGGGGACTGTTCGAGCGGCGCGAGGTCGACGACGTCGCCGACACGATCGACGAGCGTTATCAGCGCGAGTCGACGGGCGGCTTGATGCGGGGTTTCGCGCGGCGCGGGGCGCAGC
>JBAULD010000721.1:0-9754 GCA_049578005.1 Polyangiaceae bacterium | reverse complement strand
AGTCGATGCTCAACCTGAAGCTCGACGACGAGCTACGAAAGCAGAAGCAGCTCGACACCGCCCACGCGGTCCATGTGGTCGCGTGGAAGGGCGGCGAGAAAAAGGTGGACGAGCTCTTCGGCAAGAGCGGAACCGCCGGCGAGCTCGTGCTCCTGACCGACAAGCCCGACCACGTTTGGGCGGCCAAAGGATACTCTTCGTATCTCTACACGAAGGACCCGAAGGATTTCCGGTTCAAGGAGATCCTGAAGTTCGACGACGCCAACGCGACCCAAGTGACCATCCACAATTCGAAGGGGGCGCTTTCGTTCACCAAAGGCGACACCTGGGCGGGCACCGCCGACAAGAAGCCCATAGCGCGCTTGGACCCCGAGAAGATCAAGGACATGCTTCGGGCGTACAAGACCCTCAATGCCGAGGACTTCGGCGACGGCAAGTCTCTCGCGGACACGGGGCTCGACAAGCCGGAGGGTAGCGTCGAGATTCAGCTCAAAGACAACGCCGGAACGTACGAAATCCTGGTCGGTAAGGTCGCTACCGGAACGAATCACTGGGCAAAGCGCGCGAACGACGACGCGATTTACCAGATCACCAACTACGTCTCCGAGTGGGCGCTTTCGGACAAGTCCAAGTACGAGGCGCCTGCGGATGCCGGCGCGGGCGACGCTGGTTCGAAGAAAGCGGAAACCGCAAAGAAGAAGTGAAAGGGGAACCGCCGGAAGGTCGAGTTTGGGACGCAGGCTACCGCTCGCGTACCGCACCGACCTCCCGGGCGACGACGTCCAGAGGCGCTTCGCCGAGCGCTCTCCACGCGCGAAGCCTCTCGCCGGGGCCGTCGGCACCGTAGATAATCTCCGCCGCGAGCGCAACTCCAAGCGCCAAAAGCGGGCGCTCGCGCGCTTTGCGCCGCAGCGCTTCGATGTCGTCGTCGTCCGGATGCGATAAGAGACGGGCGCGCGGCGGCAGGTTGGCGGTGACGGCAGCGAACGAGAGCAAGACGTCGTCGTGCACGGCGACGATGGCGGCCGCAGGCGAAGGGTCTTCGGTCAACGCACGGAGCGCGCCGCAGATGGCGGTCCGTTCAGGAGGTGGCGCCATCGACCGGACCCGCGTGTCGGGCACCGTCGGGCAGGGGCGCTCGACCAGCAGGAGGTCGCGCGCGCGACCCTCGACCTCCCGTCGACCGGCTGCGCTCTCCGCAGCCAGCGCCTCTTCCACGGCCTCGCGCAGCCGCTGCTCGATGCGCTCGAGGCGTGGCTGCAGCTCCGCGGGCGCAATCGTTAGACCAAAATGCGCCTTCACCGCGCGCGCCAAGCGCTCCGGCACCTCGAAGGTGGGCATCGCTCTCATGTCCTCGTCCAGCGCCATGCGGACCTCGGCAATCGCCGCCGAGCCGAGCGGAAACTGCGCCGGAGCAAGGAGCCGTTCGAGCGGGTAGAGCGCCACGTCCAGGTCGGACGGCCCCGTGCGCGGCCGGCCGTCTCGCATCGAGGCTCGAATGTCGAGCAGATGCTTGCTGACCCAACTGTCCCGATCGAGTGATTCTTGCGGAGCTTGCGGCGGCCTCCACGTGGAGACGATGCCGCGAACGAGGTCACCCGCCGCGTCCCCGAGCGCAGCCTCCTCCACAGTTCGGGCTCGCTCCTCTTGGATGAGCCGCTCGAGAAGCTCGCGCTCCAGTCTGGGCCGCGACAATGTCGCGCCCAGGGGACCGACCGCGGGCAGCGGATCCCGGAAGGCCGCGACAATCTTCGCGGCGTCGTCGAGCGCCCGGATGCGCGCTTGGAACGCGAAAAGATCGACCGACCCCCCGTGGATCTCGGCCCCGGTGTCTTCGGCGAGCACGGCCTCCAGCCCTACTCTTTTGAGGACTTCGTCCGGCGCCGTCTCGTCGAGGCGCATCGCCAGCCGCGGATCTGCGGCGACGAGCCAGTCAATCGCGTCGTCCTCGACGCGAACGAACGCAAACGTACGGGCTCGGTCCTCGTCGCCGGCGGAGCGTCCCGGAGCCTGGCCCACGACGCTGGGCGATGCCGAGGCGCAGCCGGAGAGGAGGATCGCCAATATCGGAGGGGCCCGGTTCACTCTCCCATGACCTTCACGATGAGGCGCTTCTCGCGCTGTCCGTCGAACTCCGCGTAGAAGACCCGCTGCCACGGACCGAGGTCAAGCCGTCCTGCCGTCACAGGAACGATGACTTCGTAGTGGACGAGAAGCGACTTCAAATGGGCGTCGCCGTTGTCCTCGCCGGTCTGGTGGTGACGGTAGTCCGCCCGAAACGGGGCGAGCTTCTCGAGCCATTCCCAGATATCGGCGTGCAGGCCGCTCTCGTCGTCGTTGACGAACACGCCCGCGGTGATGTGCATCGCACTCACCAGCATCATCCCCTCCTCGATGGCGCTCTGGGCAAGGATCTGCTCGAGCTTGGGAGTCAGGTGGACGAGGTCCCGCCGCTTGGGCGTGCGCATGGTGAGGTATTGCGTATGGGTCTTCATCGCCCGGAAGGACAATAGCCTCCCCTCCTGCCGGCATCACCGCAAGACGCGCCGGCCCACGATCACACGGCAATCGCGCGGCCTCAGGCCGCACGGTAGATGTCGATCACGGCTCGGAGGAGCTCGAGCGCCTCCGGGCGGGGCCGCTGAAAGGAGTTGCGACCGATGATACTGCCGAAGCCGCCTCCGGATGCGATCGCCCGTACTTCCTGGAGCAGTTCATTCGTATCCTTCGCCTCGCCGCCGGAGAAAATCACGATGCGCTTTCCGTCGAACGCGCTCTGAATCACGTGCCGCACGCGGTCCGAGAGGGACTTCGTCGGGATCGCGTACTTCTCGAACACCTTCTTTGCTTCGGGCTGCTCGATGTAGTCTTTCGGGGGCTTGACCTTCACGATGTGCGCACCAAGCTGGCAGGAAATCTGCGCCGCGTAGGCGATGACGTCGACCGCGAGCTCTCCGTCTTTGCTGAGACCCCCCCCGCGCGGATACGCCCACACGATCGTAGGTAGGCCGTACGCTTTCGCCTCGGCGATGAGCTCCCTCAATTCTTCGTACATCGTGTTCCGAGCGCCTGAGCCCGGATAGATCGTGTAGCCAATCGCCGTGCACCCGAGGCGCACGGCATCTCTCACGCCCGCCGTCACCGCGCTGATCGGCTGCTCCATCTTGGCGAGCGTGTCCGAGTTGTTCAGCTTGAGAATGAGGGGGATCTGCCCGGCGAACTTGTCCGCGGACGCCTCGAGAGAGCCGAGCGGCGCGGCGTAGGCGTTGCATCCCGAATCGATGGCCAGCCCGAAGTGATAGTCGGGGTCGTAAGCCGCAGGGTTGGGAGCGAACGAGCGCGCCGGTCCGTGCTCGAATCCCTGATCCACCGGTAAGATGACGAATTTGCCCGTACCTGCGAGCGCGCCATGATTCATCAAGCGCGCGAGGTTGGTCTTCACGCCGACATTGTCGCTCGCGTAAAACGAGAGCAATTGTTTGACGCGATCGGTAAGAGTGCCCATGGGCAGGAAAGATAAGCCATGAACGAGTCGTTCGCCCCATCCCCATTGACGTCGCTCGTCGGTACGACGCTCGAAGCTCACATCATCGGCGGGATGCGGGGCGCTCCCGGAGCGACCGGTGAGTTCACCGCGCTCTTGAACGCCATCTCGCTTGCCGTGCGCATCATTCACACGCGCGTGCGCGCGGCCGGGCTCGCCGGAATGCTCGGGTACACCGGAGAAACGAACGTACAGGGAGAGCGCGTACAGAAGCTCGACACCTTCGCGAACGAAGTCATGTGCACCGTGCTCGAGCGCTGCGGCCGCTGCGCCGTTGCCGTGAGCGAAGAGCTCGACGAGGCGCGCGCGATGAGCGAAGCGGGCAAGTACATCGTCCTATTCGATCCCCTCGACGGGTCGAGCAACATCGACGTCAACATCTCGATCGGAACGATCTTTTGCGTGCTTCGCGCGAACGATGGCACCGGAAGGGCGCTCGGCGCCCTGCAGCCCGGAACGGGAATCGTCGCGGCAGGTTACGCCGTCTACGGCAGCGCGACGACCTTCGTCCTGTCGACGGGACAGGGCGTACACGGCTTCACGCTGGACCCGGGAGTCGGCGAATTTTTTCTGTCCCACCCGAACATCCGCTGTCCGGAGCGCGGGAGCACGTACTCCGCGAACGAGGGAAATTTCGTCCGCTGGAGCGACCGGGTCCGGAAGTGGAGCGCCTGGATCAAGAGCGAAGAAAAGGGCCACGGTCTTCCCTACGGGCACCGCTACGTCGGGTCGCTCGTCGCGGACGCGCACCGCACGCTCGTCAAAGGGGGGATCTTCGTCTACCCGGCCGATACGAAGAACCCCGAAGGTAAGCTCCGCCTGCTCTACGAAGCAAACCCCATGGCCTATCTCTTCGAGCAAGCCGGCGGGACGGCGACCAACGGCATCGACCGCATTCTCGACATCGTGCCGGCAGGCCTCCACGCCCGCACGCCGCTCGTTCTCGGTTCGAAGCGCGACGCGGCCGCGTTTCGCGAGTTCATGGTCCGTTAGCTCACACGCCGATCGCGTCCGGGCCCCAGATGTACTTGTGCATCTGGAGCTGCACCCGGACTGCGAGGGCGTCCTCCAGCACCCAGGCCACGAGCTGCCGCGGCGGCAGCCTTCCGAAGACCGTGCTCGCGAGGAGGTTCGGCGTGCGGCGGGCAAGGTCGCGGGCCCGGACGGTCTCGCGCATCCACTCGTAGTCCGTGCGGTCGGCCAGCACGAACTTGATCTCGTCGCCGGGACCGATGTGGTCGAGGTTGCTCCATCGATTGCGGTGCGACTCGCCGCTCGCAGGGCATTTCAGGTCCATCACTTTGTGCACGCGCGCGTCGACTCTCGAAACGTCCGCCTCGCCGCTGGTCTCGACCAAGACCGTGCGGCCCGCGTCGCAGAGCTCCGACAGGAGAGGCAAGACCGCGGGTTGCAGCAAGGGCTCGCCGCCGGTCACTTCGACGAGCGGCGTCGAGAACGCGAGCGCACGAGCGAGAACGTCCGAACGGCGCATGCGCTCGCCCCCGTGGAACGCTTGGGGCGTATCGCACCACGCGCAGCGGAGGTTGCACCCGGTCGTGCGCACGAAGGTGCACCGCAGGCCGGCGAACGTCGATTCCCCCTGGATGCTCGCGTAGATCTCGTGAATGACCAGGGTGTCCTGCTTCGACATCCACTCCTCAGTTCGCGTCTGGCTCGAGCGTTTCGGGAACGGGCAATTCGCCCGCGTCTATATCGTAGGTCGGGGCGGCTGTCGGCGGCACCGGCACGAGCATCGGCGGGGGCTTGAACGAATAGTGATGCGCCAAGGCCCAGGCCGCGGCGACGATCACGAAGGCAGCGAGGAGGGCGGCGCGCACGACGGTTGGAGTGTGGGCATGAGCGTGCGCCGGTGCGGCACGGACGCGCGTGGGTGCTCCGCCGCGCGGACGGGGTCTCTTCGCAAAGCTCATGGAGATCGTTCTTTTCGTCGAACTCGCCGAAAGCTATACGAGAGCGTATCTCCGAAGGAGGACGGTGAAACGCGGAACTCCGACGGTCGCGCTTGCGCTGGTGGTCGCGGCCGGCTGCGCGGTCCCGCTGCTGCCGGGCGCAAGCCCGCCCCGGACCCAGCCTCTGGTGTCGCAGCGTGACGAACCGCGCCCTCCGGTATCGAACACTCCGGCGTGGATGTACTGGCAGCCGGTGGACGCGCCGTTCGTCGCGTCCTCGCTCGAGCCGATCGAGCTTCCCGTCTTGTCCGCCCAGTTGACGCTCTCGCCAGGCGCCGAGGTGCGTTGGGCCGCGGCATCGCCCGCTCTTCGTGCTGCGATCGAATCCCGCGGATTTGCCGTCGCGCGCCCGGCGCATCCGAGCGCTCGGCTCGGGGATTTCTACGGATCGGTCCAGGATACCGGGACACCGTGGGTGGTCACCCTCGACGCACTCTTTTTCTTGGCGCACGTCGCGCTCGACCGCGCGCTTGCAGATGTCGACGCTCATGTCGTCGCGCCCCTACTCACGACGATGCTCCATCGTCTCGAATCGCGCCTGGCGGCCGACGGGCGCCCTGCGCACGCGGACCTGACCGCGTCGTACCTGATGGCCCGCGCCATGGTTGCCGTTGCGCTCGGATTCGTCGAGCCGCATCGCGACCCCGGGCCCGAAGTCGCGCGGATCGTCGCGACCGAAAACAGCCGCGCGCTGGCGCACGAAGGCACCGGCGTCAGCGTGTGGCTGGGCACAGCCGTCGACTATACGGTGCTCGCCCCCGTGGGCATGGCGGATCGTGACGACGAGCGCGCCGGGTGGTTTCGCGCCCTCGCCTGGCTGCAGAACATTTCACTTGCGATGGAGGGGGCAGGCGAGGGCGCGTCGAACGCGCGTCTCGACGTCGCCGACGCGCGCGTCCAAGCGCGCTGCGCGCTCCTTCTTACGCATGCGCTCGACGGAGGAGTCGATGCCGAGGCCGCCCGCGCGTGGGATCGGCTGGAGCGGGCCGCCCAGTTGATGGTGAGCGATACGGACGCCGTTACCCCTCGCGAGCTCTCGGCAGCCGCGGCCCGCTCCGGGGTCGATCCCCGGAGCCCGGCATGGCTTGCGAACGTAGTGCCGGTCGACCGAGTTCGGCATGCGATCGCGCGCGGTCGCGACTCCGCCGCATTCCGACTGCTCGGCCCTCGGGCCACTCCCGACAGCGAAGTGCTGCAATCACTCACGTTTCCGAGCGTGGGAGCGCGCACTCCAGCCACCGCGACGGTCACCTGGAACCAGCCGGACCGCATCGATCGGGCGCCCGCCTCTTCACCCCGTGCCGTGCGCACGCTCCCCACGGCGCTCGACATCGCCGCGTGGCTCGGGTCCGGCGAGGCGCGCGCTTCGCTGCGCGAGTCGGGGGACGACGCGTATGATCGCTATGACGAAACGCTCGATCACGCGATCCGGATGCGGCGGCCCGAAGGAACGAGCGCCGAGCGTCACCGATCGCCGTACTTATCGATGCTCGACGCCATCGAAACCTGGCTCGCTCCGTCGGCTGGCGACATCGTGCAGCCCGCCGCGTCCACGTCCGATTGGCGAAAGCGAAAGGTCGAAGTCGCCCTCGCGGCGTGGACGGAGCTCAGACACGACGCCACGTCGCTGACTCGAATTCCGCTCGCTGCGGCCAGCCTTCCCGCCTCGAGCCCGGAACTCGCCTCCGTGCCGGCGTTCGTCGAGCCGCACCCCGAGGCCATCGCCAAGCTGGCCGGAGTCGTAAGGCACGTGAGACGCGCACTCGTGACGGAAGGAGAGCTGCCGGCGGGTTCTCCTGCGCTTCGAATTCTCGACGAAGTCGACGACTTGCTCTGGACCGCCCTCGGAGCGGCGGTGTACGAGGCCGCCGACGAAGCGCTGCCGCCGCGCCTCGAGACGGCGCTTTCCGCCTTTCCTTCGCGCCTCATGGCCCTGGAAAGCGTCCTGACCGACGTAGGCTCCGCCGAAGTCCCCATCGCCGCCGACGTACACGCCGACCCGTCTTCGTCCCGCGTGCTCGAGGAAGTCACGGGCCGCATCGACGAAGCGTGGATCGTCATGCGAGAGCCGGCGACCCACCGCATGCTGCTCGCGCTCGGTGCGTCGATTCCACATTACGAGCTCGTCCAGCCCGCGTCGCGCCGCCAGAGCGACACCGCGTGGCGATCGCGTCTCCAAGCCGAGGGGGACCCGCCGCTCGGCCCTCTCGAGCACGCGTATTCGGTTCCTCCCGAGCCGGCGCCGCTTTGAAACGAGAGCCGGGTCGCGCGGTGGCGTGGATGGTCCTCGCGCAGCTTCTGTTCGCCCTGATGGCGATTGGCGCGCGCGTCGGCGGACGGGGCGTGCCCTGGCCCGAAGTGGGGGCGACTCGTTTCCTTTTGGGCGCGCTGACTGCGTACGCGGTCGGCCGCGCGCGAGGACAATCTCTGCGCATCTCGCGTGTGCGCGAAGCGTGGCTGAGGAGCGCATTCGGCACGCTGAGCGCCCTCGGGACGTTCTACGTGTACGCCGCTCCCGGCCTGCCCATCGGCGACGCGGTCACGCTCCTCTCCACGTCGCCGATCTTCGTCACGCTGCTCAGCGCGTCGATCCTCGGCGAGCGCGTGGACGCCACGAGCGCCGCCGCGCTCGCCCTCGGCTTCTGCGGAATCATCATCCTCGCGCAGCCGTCGTTCACGACCGCGGGGCATTTCGTGGCGGCCGGGACCGGCGCCGCTCTGGCCAGCGCGCTGGCGATGATGTCGCTGCGGCGAATCAGCCAGAGCGAATCGAGCGAGGCCATTGTCCTTCATCTTTCGTGTGTGGGATTCGTGACCATGCTGGTCCTATCGATTCCCGTTTGGAAGTCGCCCGACCGCCACGATGCCCTGGCGCTGGCCCTGATGGGACTGAGCGGCGGCCTCGCCCAAATCGCGATGACACGCGCGTATGCTCTGGATCACGCGGCGCGAGTGAGTATCGTGAGCTTTTCGAGCGTCGTCATCATGCGGGTTGTCGCCGTCCCGGTCTTTGGCGAAGTCCCGAGCTCCGTCCAGATGGCTGGCTCGCTCCTCGTCATCGCGTCCGGGGCGCTGCTCGGCTCGAGAGGGCTCGCATCCCTTCGCGGCAAGCTCGGCACGTGAGTCCGCCGCCGCTCGGGCCCCCGTGGGACATGCCGGTCGACCGAGCGCCGCTGGCGTTCGTCGACCTGGAGATGACGGGCCTCGACTTGTCGCTCGATCGGGTCGTCGAAGTTTGCATCGAACGGATCGTCGGAGGCCAGAGGGAGGCGTCCTTGTGTACGCTCGTCCACCCCGGAGATCGCGCGGGAGGGGCCCAAAAGGTCCACGGACTCGATTCCGAAAAACTGGCCGGGGCCCCCACCTTCGGAAGCATCGCCCAAGAAGTGGTCGCCATCCTCGAGGGAGCGATCTTCGTGGCCCATGCAGCGAAGTGGGATGCCGGCTTTCTCCAGGCCGAGTGCGCGCGCGCACACATCGACCTGCGGATCGACTACTGGCTGGATACCCTCGTTCTGGCTCGCCGAGCCTTTGCTTTCCATTCCTATTCGCTGGGTGCGCTCTGCCGCGAGCTCGGCATCGACCCGGGCCAAGCCCACCGGGCCGAGAGTGACGTCCGGGCCACCCGCGTTCTTTTCGACCGCTGCGTCGCGCTGCTGGCCCCGACGAGCGCACGCGACCTCTGGGAAGTCCGGGTCGGCGAGCGCCGCGCTCGGCAGGCGGTCGTCGACGCGTGCTCGTTGGCCGTCCAGCGGGGTTTGCCCGTCATCGTGACGTATCGCCCCGCGCGGCGACCACCCGAGCCGCTTTCGATGGTCCTCCTCGAGGTCCGCTCCGACCTCGACCCGCCGAGCATTGTGGGGTATCAGCTCCCGGGACGAGGCCGAAGGCAACTGCGTGCCGATCGCATCCTGCGCATCGAACCCGCCCCCGATCCGGCCCAGTCGTGAGAGTGTACTTCCGATGCGCCGTTGCCTCTTCCTCTTTGTCGCGCTCTCGTCCACCCCCATTGCTTGCGCCTCGTCGTTGGGTCCGCAGGCGCCCGCCCGAGCCTCCGCCGCGACGCAGTGGCTGGACCGCGCCCGAACGAGCTACCGCAGCGCGGACTTCGACGACGCGCGCGACGCCGCGCGGCACGCCCTCGAAACCGCGCCGAATGACCCCGAAGTCCGCGAGCTCGCCGCTCGAATCGCCCTCGTTCGTCTGGACTTTCCCGAAGCCCTGCGCCTCACCGAAGGGC
>JBAULD010000720.1:0-1679 GCA_049578005.1 Polyangiaceae bacterium | reverse complement strand
GTTGATGGGCCGAGGCCGGCCGAAAGAGGAAGTCACCCTGGTGAACGGCAGTAGCGGCGCAAAGCGGCTTGCGGACGGTGGCAAGCCAGATGAATCCGAGGACGCGGCAATCAGGACGGGCGAAAGGGACTGTGCATTCGAGCCGCCGCCGTTCCCGCCCGAACGGCGCTCCGGCGTCAGCGTGAGGGAAGACACATCGAATCCGCGACTCCGCGAGCAGTCAGTCGCGATGACGGAGCCGGCACCCTCCGTGCTCACCGTGGACGAACTCGCCGCGCTTCTGCGCGTGAACCGAAAGACGGTCTACGACGCCCTCGCACGCGGGGAAATCCCAGGAGCTCGCCGCATCGGCGGCTGCTACCGGATCCTTCGCGACAGGGTGCTAGACTGGCTCGCCGCAGGCCAAGGTCGCGTTTCGCGCTCCAGGAGATCTCCATGAGCGTGAGACGCAGGAAGTGGCGCGACCCGGTCACGGGCGCGCCGAAGGAAGTGTGGATGGTCGACATCGTTTTCGAGCACGCGGATGGCCGCGAGCAGCGGGTGCGCAAAGTGGCGCCCGTGCAAACGAAACGCGGCGCCGAGGAATACGAGCGGCAGCTTCGCACGACGCTGCTCACCCCGGCGCCCGCACGAAAGGAGGTACCGACATTGAGCGCGTTCGTGCCCCGGTACATGGAGGGTCACGTCCTCGCGAACCGACTTAAGGCAAGCAGCATCGCCGGGAAAAAAAGCATCTTCGACAACCACCTCATTCCACGACTTGGGCAGCGGCGCCTCGATCATATCAACGACGAGGACATCCAGCGGCTCAAGGCGGCGCTGTCCGATCGCAGCCGCAAGACGGTCAACAACGTCTTGACGGTGCTGAGCAACGTGCTGCGCGTGGCGGTCAAGTGGAAGATCATCGCGCAGATGCCGTGCGCGATCGATTTTTACAAGGTCAATAACCTCGTGCCCGAGTTCTACGAGTTCGAGGACTACCAGCGCCTCGTGGAAGCGGCGGGAAAGATCGACACCCGCACGCTCGTGGCCATCCTCTTGGGTGGCGACGCCGGACTTCGTCGGGGCGAGATCGTCGCCCTGCGCCAAGCGGACGTCGACCTTCGACGGCGCCAACTACGAGTCGAGCTTAACGACTGGAAGGGCATCATCGACACGCCCAAGGGCGGCCGGAGCCGGGTCGTCCCCATGACCGACGCACTATGGGAGGCGCTCGCCAAGAACCGTCATCTTCGCGGCGACCGCGTGCTCACCTCCGACGACGGATCCCCGGTAGCCGGCCACACGCTACACGACTGGGTCGAACGCGCGCAGCGTAGGGCCGGCCTCGCTGCCACGGGCAACACGCACATCCTCCGCCACACGTTTTGCTCGCACCTCGCGATGCGGGGCGCGCCGGCGAAGGCGATCCAGGACCTCGCGGGCCACCAGCACCTCTCGACGACGATGCGGTACATGCACCTGTCGCCGAGCGAACGCGAGCGAGCGATCGGCCTGCTCAACGAGCGCGGAGCTCACGGCACATTGGCGGCACATGGCGGTGCTGCATCGGGAAGTGCTTAGAATCGCTTAGTATTTTTGTGGAGCTGACGGGAATCGAACCCGTGACCTCTTGCATGCCATGCAAGCGCTCTCCCAACTGAGCTACAGCCCCTTGCGGGCAGGGGCAAGTCTCTACC
>JBAULD010000719.1:0-21349 GCA_049578005.1 Polyangiaceae bacterium | reverse complement strand
TCCTCGAGGAGCGCTCGACCGACGTGGCCGCGTTCGGCGTCGAGATGCGATCGGTTGGGCCGAGCGCGATGGCCGTTCACGCGATCCCGACGCTCCTACTGCGAGCCCCTCCCGATCGGATCGCGCGCGACGTCGTCGCCGAGTTGGGGCGCATGGCGAAACGCCCATTCGGCGACGCCGCGGACCTCGTGCTGGCGACCATGGCCTGCCACGGCAGCGTCCGCGCCGGCGACTCGCTCTCCCGCGAAGAGGCGTCGGCGCTCCTGCGAGCACTCGACGAAGTGGACTTCGCCGGACATTGCCCCCACGGGCGTCCCGTCGTGACGCGCATGGGCTTCGACGAGCTCGAGCGGCGTGTCGGTCGTTGAGCAGGCGCTCCGCTTCGCGCAGGAGTCGGGACACGTGCTTGCGATCGTCGGACCGACCGCCAGCGGAAAGACTTCGCTTGCAGTGGCCCTCGCCGAGAAGCTGGGGGGCGAGGTCGTCAGCGCGGACAGCGTGCAGATCTACCGCGGCTTCGACGCGGGATCGGGAAAGCCGTCCGCCGACGAGCTCGCGCGCGCACCCCACCACCTGGTGAGCGCGATCGACCCGCGCGATCCGATCGACGCCGCGGCTTGGGCGGAGCTCGCGTTGGACCGAATCGCCGAGATCCGTGCCCGCGGCCGCGTTCCCATCGTCTGCGGCGGAACGTTCTTGTGGGTCAAAGTCCTTCGCTTCGGTCTTGCCGGCGCGCCGCCGGCGAGCGAAGCGATTCGCGGTCGCCACCGGACGATCGCCGAGGCCGAGGGCCGCGCCGCGTTGCACGTCCAGCTGGCCGCGGTAGACCCCGAGGCGGCGGCGAAGCTACATCCCAACGATCTCGTGCGCGTCAGCCGCGCGCTCGAAGTCTTCGAGCAATCCGGCAAGACCCTGACGGCCTGGCAGCGCGAACATGCGTTCGCGCGCGTCCGGCACCCGGCCCGTCTCCTCGCGCTGGCGCACGACCCTACGACGCTGACCCGGCGCATCCAGTCGCGGGTCGCGGCGTGGCTGTCGCACGGCTGGATCGAAGAAGTCGAGTCGCTCGTCGCGCGCGGATACGGCGCGTCTCGAGCGATGGGCAGCGTCGGCTATTCGCAAGTGAACGCCATGTTGAAAGGGGAACTGGCGCGCGCCGATCTCGAGGAGACCATCGTCCGGGCGACGCGCGTCTTCGCGCGCCGGCAGCGGACGTGGCTGCGAGAGGCCGACGTGGTCTGGTTGAGCGGAGAGATCCGCGCTACCGAACGCGACCTATAAGGCCAGGCTCGCGTCGAGGAGGGCGACGAACGTCGGCGGGGCGAAGCGCTGCGCTTGGGCGATGAATTCGCCGACCGTGTCGCTCGGCGGGATCTCGGGACGCACGGCTTCGGGCTCGAGCAAGTGCGACAAGGCCTCGAGCCGACGAGGAAGCAGAGGAGTCGCCGTGCGCAGCCCGGCAAAGTCGGAATCCGATTCGAACGGGATGCCTGGAACGGCCGGAAGCCGCCCCGACTCCGGCGGAGGCGTATGCAGCGGCTGAGGGGGCTCTTCAGAGCCGAACGCAATCTCGGCGAGCCGCTCCTCGGGTTCGGGCGCGACCGGCCTGCGCGACGACGCGGGCGCGGGTTCGCCCTCGTCTTCCTCGACTTCGATCTCCGCCGTGACCTCGATTTCCGTGACGTCCACGGAAGGCATCGATGATTCCTCGGCGCGGGCCATCTCGCCCGGTTCGGCCGCGTCGGCAGGTGGCACCGCGGCAGACGTTCCCATCGCAACCGGCTCTGCCGCGACGAGTCGCTCGCGGCTGGCGTGGTCCTCACCCGACGCGAGGTCCGCGGCGGGGGCCACCGACTCGATCGGAGCGAACCCTGGCTCGACCCCCTGGGGCTCGGTCTTCGCTTCGACGAACGAATCGCGCGGCTCGGTCGAGCGGGTCCGAACGCGATCGAGCAGCGCTCGAAGCCTCTGAATCGTTTCGCCGTGGCTCAAGCGCCACCTCCGTGAAGCTTGGTCAACGCCTCACTCCACGTCATGCCCGACGCGATCCACTCGCGCACCCGCCCTACGGCCTGCTCGCTTCCTACGAGGACGCGCGCGACCCGATCGTCTCGCGAGAGCAGCGCGCACCAGGTGCGTCGCCCGGACGCGGCCTCGAGCGCCGCCGACACGAGCGGCGCGAGAAGCGTACCGACGAGCGGCGAATCATCGACGACTATCACGAGCGCGCGGCCCCAGCGCTCGACGCTCAGCGCGCCCACGCCGCATATCGCCGCTTCGCCGGCCAGCTGGGCGACGAACGCGTCCATCGACGCCTCTTGCGGATCGCCCATCCGAGCCGCGGCGCGCCGGCCGATGGCTGCGCCCAGCGTTCGCCCGAGCGCTTCCACAGCTTCGGGCGAGGCCGACCGGACGAGGTCATCGAGCGCCGCCGCGGGCACGAGCAAGACTCGTTGGTCGTCTCCCTGGGTGCGAACGCTTCCGCGCGGCAGATCGAAGCGTACCGCGTGCGTGGCGTCGAACGGCGATGCGACCATGGGCTACTTTTCTAGCTTATACGGGTGCGACAAAGAGAGTGTCAAATGAGCGACTTCCCGCCGTTCACGGCTCTTGCCCGCGCTCCTGCGATCGGCCTCGCCCTTGCGCTCGCACGCGCGACCTTGCTCGCCACCGATGCGGCGGCATCCGACGTCGCGAGCGCTCCGAGGGGCCCCGTCATCGAGTACGGGCGCCCTCCCGCGCCGCCAGCGCTCGGCTCGTCACCGGCGCCGGCTTGCTCGGTTCGCCGTGCGGTATGCGTGCACGCCGCCCCCGGCACGCCCCCCTCGCTCGTCATCGCGACGCTCTCGGCCGCCGAGCACGCGTGGGACACATTGTCCGGTGCACTCGCGTTGCCGCCGCCGGACACGGACCTCGACGGCGCGTGGCACGTCTATCTCGTCGCCGACATCCCGGAGGGAGGACGTGCGGTTCTGCAGGAGTGCGATCCGCGCGCACGCTTGGACCGCTGCACTGCGTTCGCCCTCGTGGATCGCGCGACCCCGCCGGGCTGCGCCCTCGACGTCGCGCTGGCCCGCGCGTGGGCGCGCGCTTCACTGTTTCGCGCTGCCCCGGCAACCGACGAAGCGACGGCGCGGGCTCAAACCAACGCGCTCGCGCGCCTCGCGGCGCCGTGCGAGGACCCCTGGCCGGATGCGCTCGAGTTTCAGTCGCACCCCGAACGGACGCTCACCGATCCATCGTCTGCCGCCTTCGATCGGGGCGCCGCACTCTTCTACGATTGGCTCGACGCGACGTTCGGCCGAAAAAGTGTCGGGCTCCTCGTCGGACTATGGGCTCTCGCGCCGACCCGCACGCCACCTGGGGCCTGGCGATGGAGCGCGACGCCGACGGGCTACGACGTCCTTCGCGCCTCGTTGAAAGGAGCCCTATCGACCGACTCGACGATCGACGACGTCTTCGTGAAGTTCGCGGTCGAACGTGCGCGGGCGACGCCGTCGGTACGCATGGCCTGGCATATTCCCTGGCCCGAACAGGCGCGTCGTCTTGCGTCTCCCGAGCCGGTGTACCCGATGGGATCGAGCTACGTCTTGGTGGACGCGGGCCCTCTTCGTGCCAAGCTGCGTCTGGAGGCGCAGTGGGAAGACTACGGGCGCATGCGCTGGGTCGTCCTGAAGCTCGACGCTCAAGGACGGACGATGGCGGAGGTGCCAGTGACGTCTCTCCCACGCGCGACTCACGCTTCGCTGACCGTCGAGTCGCTCGAGAACGTGGACCGGCTGCTGGTCGTCGGGGTCAACCTCGGAAGCACCGAGCACCCATTCGACCCGGATCAGGGCGAATGGGAGCCCCACGGGTGGCTTGTGACCCTCGAGGGGCAGTAAGGGCTCTGGCAAGTGTACGGTCCCAATGCGAAGGGGCGTGAAGGACGTTCTCGCACCCCTTGACCGCGGTGCCTTCGGCCACGGACGCTAGGAGCGTGAAGCGGTCGACACGCCGCGGGGCCACGGGCTCGGTCGCGCTCGCGGTCTTCGTCGCGCTGGTGGGGGTCCTCGTCGCGGCGGTCGCCGTCGCCGATGTCCCTGCCGTCGCGGTCGAAGTCCGACTGCACGACCGCCCCGTATTTTCTCTTCGCGCTTCGCGCGCCGACGAGAGCGCGCAGGACCGCGCTCGAGCCGCCGGGCGCGCCCTCGAAAATGTTCTCGAAGACCCCGAGCAGCCGACCGCGCGCGTGGAGGAGCTGTCGCCGGCCAGCGCGGTCGTCTTCGTCGGAAAAACCCCGATCGTCACGTTGAGCGACGCCGACGCCGTGGCGGCAGGCGGCGACGTCACGTTGCACGTGTACGCGGCCAGCGTGGCGGCGAAGGTCGATGGGGCTCTCCGCACCGAGCGCACTCGCAGCGCGATCGCGACCAGCGTTTTCTCCGTGTCGCTCCTCGTCTTCTTTAGTTTGCTGGCCCTCTTGCTCTTCCGGCGGGTCGGGGATCTCTCCGGACGGCTGCGGATGTGGGTAAAGGCCAATCCCGAACGCATCCCGGCGCTCAGGCTCGGTCATATCGAAGTCGTGCGCCCCGCTGCCGTCCGAGGCGCAGTCTCGATCGGGCTCGCATTCGCGCATCGGATCGCGCAGTTCGCGGTTTGCTACTCCTGGCTCATCTTCGCGCTCTCGCGCTTCGACGCGACCCGCCCCTACACCGATCGTCTCGCGGGCTTCGTGCTCGTTCCATTGTCCGCGCTCATCGGACGCCTCGGCGCCGCGCTGCCGCTCCTCGCCGTGGCCGCCGTCGCCGCGGTCGCACTGGGCGTCGCCGTACGCTTCGTGGGGCTGTTTTTCGTCGGCATCGAGCGGGGCGAGACCCACCTCTCCTGGCTTCCGCGGGATCTCGCAGGGCCGACGAGCGTGCTCGTGCGCGCGGGGATGGTGATTGTTTCCATCGTGCTCGCGGCGCCGCTCATCACCGGGACCGACGACGGAGCCCTGTCACGCGCCGGAGTGGTCGCCCTGGTCGCGGTCGGACTCGCGTGTACACCGGTGCTCGCTTGCGCTGCAGCGGGCGTTCCGGCGGTGTTCAGCCGGAGGATCAGGCCAGGCGAGTTCGTGGAGGCGGGAGGGCGCGCGGGCCTCGTCCGAGACATCACGCTGCTGGAGTTGGTATTGGAGGATGCCGTCGGCTGCGAAGTGCGCGTGCCGCAGCTCCTCTCGCTGTGGCATCCCACGCGGGTGCTCGGGGAGGCGCCGGTGGTGACCCTCGAGATAACGGTGGACCCGCACGAGCGGCCGGCGAGGGTGGAGGCCACCTTTCTCGATGCGGCGGACGCCGCGTGCGATCGGGCACGCGCCGAGCTTCTAACGATCGACGCCGACGGCGCCCGGTGGCGAATCTCCGGAGTCGCTCGAAAAGGCCTCGAAGCGGCGGCGCTCGCTGACGCCGTGGCGCAGGCGGTCGCCGAACGCGGCATCGCGCTGGGCCGGAGAACGAAATAACCGTTGAACGCCGTCCTCCTGCTGATGGCGCTCCTCGTGCTCGCGTACCTCGGCAGCTTCATCGCCGCCGGCCGGACCGCGCACGGCGTCGGTCTCCCGTCGGGTGTCGAGTACGCAGCACTTGGTTTTGTCCTTGGCCCTGGTGCGCTCGACATCGTCGGCGCGGAAACGCTCGCGGCCTTCGAGCCGATCGCGCAGGTGGCGCTGGGGTGGCTCGCCTTCGCCGTGGGGCTCGACTTCGGGTACGCGGGCGAACGGCGCGTGCGGGGGGGAAGCCTCGCGCTCGGGACCCTGGGCGCGCTCGGGACGGGGGCCGCGTCGGCTGCGGCAACCTGGTTCGTCGCGGGGTATTTCCGCTTCGGTGGGACGGCGGTCGAGCGCGTGCTTCTTGCCGGCGGCATCGGTGCGGCGTGCTCGGAGACCGCGCGGCATGCCGTGCGATGGGTCGTCGAGCGGTATGGCGCGCGCGGCCCCGTGGCGGACCGTCTGAACGAGCTCGCACACGCCGACCAGCTCGTGCCGCTGTGCGCCGTCGCCGTGCTCTTCGCCCTCGAGCCGACGCGCGGGACGAGCGTCCCGGTTCCCCTACGCGACTGGCCGGCGCTCACGGGGGTCCTCGGCTTGGGTCTGGGCGCGAGCGCCGCGCTGCTGATGCGCGGCGAGCCGAGACTCGAAGACGCGTGGGCCCTACTGTTCGGCGTGACGCTGATCGACATCGGAGCAAGCGCCCGTCTCGGTTTGTCCACGCTGACTGCGAGCTTCTTTGCCGGGCTGGCGACATCACTGCTCTCCCGGCACGGCCGTGCGCTGCGCGAAATGGTCGCCCCCAGCGAGCGGCCGGTGCTTCTCCCGGCGCTCCTTCTGGCCGGGGCTCGGCTCGACTTCCACGCGACGGGTGCTCTCCCCTGGATCGCAGCCGGCGCGATCGGGGCGCGCATCGCCGCCAAAGTGGTCATCGGGTGGGCGCTCGCTGCGATCGCTCCGGCTGCGCGCAAAGGCGGCGTTCTGCTCGGACTGTCGCTTCTCTCGTCGGGCGCGCTGTCCGTGAGCATCGGACTCGCATTCGCGCTGCGCTTCCCGGGGGCGGTAGGTGACACGGTGCTGGTCGTCGCAGTGCTCTCGGCGATCGTCGGGGAATTCGTCGGGCCCGTGCGACTGCGACGGACACTCGAGTTGGCGGGCGAAGTGCAAATGGCGCCGCCGAGAACCTCGTGGGGACCGTGAGCGGGGCGCCGTCACGCAAAGGACTCGCGGCTCACGCGATACACGCCGCGCTCCTGACGGGGTTCGGGGCGCTCCTTTTGTTCTTGGCTCGCAAGGCGCCCGAGGCCCCCGGGACGATGGGGGTCATCGCGGGCTTCGGATTCCTTCTGGTCGCCGGCACGATCCTGAGCGAGATGGCCGCGCCTCTCGGCTTGCCCCATCTGACCGGATACTTGGTCGCAGGAATCGCGTCCGGCCCGCATATCCTCGGATTGGTCGACGACCAGACCGTAAAGAGCCTATCGCCCGTCAACACGCTCGCGCTTTGCCTGATCGCGCTCGCCGGGGGCGCTGAGCTCGACATTGCGTCGGTCCGCAAAGGAGCTCGCACCCTCGCCTGGGCGATGCTCGTGCAAACGCCGACCGTTCTCCTGGCGCTCGGCGGCGCGTTCGTCGCGTCGCGTCCCCTCATTCCGTTTGCGCACGCGCTGTCCCCGGGTGCGCTCGTGGGGGTCGCCCTTCTCTGGGGCGCTCTCGCCGTCAGCCGGAGTCCGTCGGCGACTCTCGGAATTCTCGCGCAGACTCGAGCGACCGGGCGGCTTGCGATGTTCACGCTCGCGTTCGTGATGGTGTCCGACGTCTTGGTCGTCGTGCTGCTCTCCACCGTACTCGGAGCGGTGCGGCCGCTCCTCGATCCCACTGCGACGATGTCCCTCGGTTCGTTCGTCACGCTCGGCCACGAGCTCTTCGGCAGCGTCGCGATTGGAACGACGTTGGGGCTCGTCATCGCCGCGTACCTGCGCATCGTGAACCGGCAGATGTTGGTCGTCTTGCTCGTCCTCGGATTCGGGGTGAGTACCGTGCTCGAGTATCTTCAGTTCGACTCGCTCCTCACGTTCATGGTGGCGGGCTTCATCGTTCGCAACATGTCCCGTCAAGGGGCCAAGTTCGTGCACTACATCGAGCGGACGGGTACTGTCGTCTACGTCGTTTTCTTTGCGATTGCAGGCGCAGACCTCGACGTGCCACTTCTTCGGTCGCTGTGGCCGGCGGCCCTCATTCTCGCGGGAACGCGCGCGCTGGTCACATGGGCCGGGTCGTACGCCTCGGCTCGTATCGCGGATGACCCGGTGGCCCTGCGCCGATGGGGATGGTCAGGGCTCGTTTCGCAGGCCGGCCTGACGCTCGGATTGTCCCTGTCGGTCGCGCGAGAGTTTCCGTCGATCGGGGCGCCGTTTCGAGCCCTGGTCGTCGCGACGGTCGCAATCAACGAAATCGTGGGTCCGGTGCTCTTCAAAATCGGGCTGGATCGCACGGGCGAGACGTCCAACGTGGCGCCGCCGAGTTTTCCTTCGATGCGGCCGCCGCCAGAGGTCGCGGACTCGTCTCGAGCACTCGGCGAAGAGTGACCGGAACTCACGCGCGCAATCCCTTTGGGATTTACAGAAAGGCGGGAAGGCGGGAAGTTTGGCGACAACCCCCGTGCTCTCAATTGCCGATGTACCGATGAAACGTCTCTTGGTCCCAGCTCTGCTGGCATGCACTTGGTCATTGCAAACGCCGGCGTTCGCCGACGAAAAGGAGACGTGCGCGGCGGCCGCGTCGAAAGGTCAGCGGCTGCGCGAAGCGCACCAGCTGGTCGAGGCCCGCGAACAGCTACGGGTGTGCGGCGCCGCCCGGTGTCCGGCGGCGGTGCAGAGCGACTGCACGACCTGGTTGACCGAGGTCGAACGCGCGCTCCCGAGCGTCGTCGTGACGGCCAAGGACAGCACCGGAGTGGACCTCGTGGACGTGCAAGTCAGCGTGGACGGTCTTCCGCTCCTGGCGAAGCTCGACGGTCTTTCGGTGGCCATGGACGCCGGACCGCACAACTTCCATTTCGAATGGGCCGGCGTCGGGAGCATCGAGCGGCTCGTCCAGGTGCGGGAGGGAGAAAAGCACCAGCTCGTCGCGGTGACGTTCGGCATGGCCGTCCCTGTGCACAACTCCGGAGCGGAGGCCGGCGCCCGGTCTGAAGCACCGGTGAAGGGCCCCGCGAGCAGCCCTGCGAAAACGATTGGATGGGCGATTGG
Source organism: Polyangiaceae bacterium (assembly GCA_049578005.1). Taxonomy (GTDB): domain Bacteria; phylum Myxococcota_A; class Polyangia; order Polyangiales; family Polyangiaceae; genus Palsa-1150. The sequence continues at coordinate 12,589 of JBAULD010000719.1, read as the reverse complement.
CGGCGTCGGCGTCGTGGGCCTCGGGGTGGGAACGGTCTCGGGCCTCATCGCCCTCGTAAACAAGAACGGCGCGCACTGTGACGCCAGCGGCGCGTGCGACCCCGGCACGGTGTCCGGGATCAAGACCGCTGCGCTCCTGTCGGATATCGGCTTCGTGGCGGGAGGCGTGCTTCTCGCGAGCGGCGTGTCGCTCATCTTGTTTGCGCCGACCGGCCCGCACGGCGCGGCGGCTGCTCTTCGGCTGACACCGGTCGCGATGCCCGCCGGCGGGGGCGTCCTCGCCGGAGCGAGCTGGTGATGAGCCGGCGGACCGCGGCCTTGGCCGCGTGGACCCTCGGAGCCGCTTTTGTCGGAGGTTTGTCGGCGTGCGAGGCGCTGCTGAGCGTCGGCGGATTGAGCGACCGAAGGGCGAGTGGCAGCGGAGCCGGTGGCGACGACGCCACGGCAAACGAAACGGCCGACGACGCGTCCGGCGGCGTCCAAGACACCTTCACCGAAGAAGCGGCGACTTCTCTGCCGGACAGCGCGGGCCAATTGGCCCCGAGCGGGGACGACGCACCTTCGCCCGTCGGCGACTCGGAGGCCGCCGTCGGAGAGGCCGGTCAAATCGGGGAGGCCGGTCAAGGGGACACGCCCGACGAGGCAGGCCCCCTGGACGCGGGAGGCACGTCCGGGTCGGAGGACGCAGGGGGCTCGCCGGACTCCGCGTCGCCGATCGCGGACGCGAATGGCCTCTCCGACGCCCCTCGATCCCTGGAAGCATCCGCCGATTCCGGCTCTCCGCCGGGTCCATGTGCGACCGGGGCGAAAGTTATCGTCATGTCGAAATCCGACATGTCGGTCGCGTTCGGAACGCTGGGGGCGGTTTGCGTCAAGTTCGCCGGGACGGTCAGCGGCTGGAATGCCTCCAACGTCCAGGGGCGGAGCGCGACGGTGGTCGGCAGCACGATGCAGGTGCTCGCGACCATCCCCGAAGGGAGAAACCAGCCCGCGATCGGCCCCGGTGGCGACGGGTTCATTTATTGGAACTTCACGTCGGGCATGTACACTTACGCGGCGATGTTCGCGTTCGAGTGAGGGCTGCGCGCGGCGGCGCCGCACGGCGTAGGTCCGCACTTCATTCCCGCGCTCGCGAACAATCCGAGCTAAAGTCCGCCGCCGTCATGGCGACCGACGACCGCGCAACGCTCCTGCACCTGCTCGTTACGCTCGCGTACGACTACTCGCCCGGGGCGTACATGCTCGCGTCGGGGAAGCAGAGCGACGAATATCTGGACTGCAAGACCGCGCTGAGCCACGCCGTCGCCCTGCCCGCTCTGGGGCGGCTGTTTCTGTCGCGAATCCAGCCCCACGTGGTGGCCGTCGGCGGACTGACGATGGGCGCGGACCCGATCGCATTGAGCACGTCCCAGGTCAGCGCCGGCGGACGCGACCTCCAGTGGTTCAGCGTGCGAAAGGAGCCCAAGAAGTACGGACGTCGCAAGCTCATCGAGGGCGACCTGCCGAGCGGCCCCGTCGCCGTCGTGGACGACGTCGTGACGACCGGAGGATCGACGATAGATGCGATCAGGAAGGTGCGTGTCGAGGGTCTCGCCCTCGCGCAGGTGCTCGTCCTCGTCGACCGTGAAGAAGAGAGGGGGCTGGAAAGAATCGGCGCCGAAGCGGGGCCGGATATCCCCGTCGCCGCAATCTTCAAGAAAAGCGAAATTCGAGCCGAATGGGAGCGGCAGCGGAGCCAAACACGAACGCGCTGACGTGAGCCGCGAAGAAGCGGCACGCCCGGAGATTGTGCGCGCAGGCACGTGTCCCTATGTTTCGCTCGTGCGGCGGAATCGGCAGCGCCTCGGATACACCCGGATAGTTCAGCTGCTCGTGTATCTCGTGATCGTCCCGACGACGCTCATCCTCTCGGTCGGCATCGTCCTGATGTTCATCGGGAATATTTTCAATCTGCTCTTCGGCGTGCTGACGGTCAGCTTCGTCCTCGTCGTCGTGACCGGGGTCGTGCTCGTCTTGGTCTTTCTGCGGCGGGAAGCGAACCTCAGCGAGCTCCAGGCCGACTTCATATCGAAAGTGAGCCACGAGCTTCGCACGCCGCTGACGAGCATCCGGCTCTTCGTGGAGACGATCGGCCGCTCGCGCGGCGACACGCTCACGGAAGACAAGTGCCTCGATGCCCTGGCGCGAGAGACCGATCGGCTCACCCAGCTCATCGAGCGACTGCTCGACTGGGGACGCATGGAGGCGGGCCGCAAACAATTCGAGATGACCGACGACACTGTGGAGGCGATCGTCGAGGCTTCGGTCGACGCGTTCACGCCGGTGCGAGCGCACAACTCGCACTTGGATTTTTCCGCTGAAGTCGAGAACGGTCTGCCGAACGTGCACGTCGACCGAGGAGCGATGGTCGACGCCATCGGAAACTTGCTCTCCAATGCCTTCAAATACGGCGGCTCGCCGCCCGTGGTGCGATTGCGCGCGGTCCACTTCCAGTCCGGCGTCGCAATCGAAGTGAGTGACAATGGCGACGGAATTTCGAGAGTGGAGCACCACCGGATCTTCGACAAGTTTTATCGAATCGACGATCGCCTATCGCGAGAGCGCGAGGGAAGCGGCCTCGGACTCGCCATCGTGAAGCACATCGTGCGTGCGCACCACGGTCGTATTCAACTCGATAGCGCAAAAGGCAAGGGCTCGACGTTTCGCATCATCCTTTCGCCCGCATCGGGGGCTTCGACGGCTCCCGTGTTGCGGCAGGAGGCGAAGGGGCAATGAGTTTGTCCAGCCCGACTCCGCAGAAGTCGAACGGGCGACGGGTCCTCGTCGTCGAAGACGACGCGAGCATCACACTCGGCTTGCGGATCAATCTCGAGTCCGAGGGGTACGACGTCGTCGAGGCCGAAGACGGCGAGCGGGGCCTCGAGATCGCCCGACGGGAGCGGCCCGACCTGGTGATTCTCGACGTGATGCTCCCGAAGATGAACGGCTTTCAGGTGCTTCAGGCGATCCGGCGTGAGGGGTTGATGATGCCGATCATCATCCTCAGCGCCAGGACCGCCGAGATGGACAAAGTGACGGGCCTCGAGCTCGGCGCAGAAGACTACGTCGCCAAGCCGTTCAGCCTCGCGGAGCTCCTCGCGCGTGTGCGAGCGGCTCTTCGTCGCGGGCCGCTACCGGTCCAGCCACCCCGTTCGGTCCTCGTGTTCGGCGACATTCGCATCGACGTCGCTGCACGCACCGTGATGCGAGCCGGCGCGCCGGTCGAGATGACTGCGACGGAGCTCGACCTCCTCTTGTGCCTCATCGAAGCGCGGGGCGCGGCGCTCAGTCGCGACGCGATCTTCACGCGCGTTTGGGGACCGAACCACCACGGCACTCCACGGACAATCGACAATTTCATTCAGCAGCTGCGCGCAAAGCTCGAGGCCGAGCCGCAGCGGCCTCGGCACGTCATGACGGTGCGCGGCATCGGCTACCGATTCGACGGGTGAGCCCGGGCGGACCGTGGCTCGCGGGCGCCGTATTGACATTTAAGAATAAACTTAATAAAACTCCTCTCACGAGGAGAACCATCATGAAGAAGCTTCGCGTATTCGAATCGATCTCGATCGACGGCTACTTCACCGATCGCCACGACGACATGAGCTGGGCGCACGCCGGCCAGCAGGACCCGGAGTTCGCCGGCTGGGTCGGCGGCAACGCGAGCGGGGGCGGCGAGCTTCTCTTCGGACGCGTCACCTACCAGATGATGGAAGCCTTCTGGCCCACGCCGCTCGCCGCGCAGCAGATGCCCACCGTCGCCAGGGGGATGAACGCCGCGAAGAAGTACGTTGCGTCGCAAACCTTGAAGCCGACGTGGAACAATACGCACCTCTTGGAAGGCGACCTCGTCGAGCGGGTGCGCGCGCTCAAGGCGGGCGCCGGGCCCGGCATCACGCTCCTTGGTAGCGGCAACGTAGCGGCGCAGCTCGGCGCGGCGGGGCTCGTGGACGAGTACCAGTTCGTGATCATTCCGATCGCCCTCGGCGGCGGTCGCACGGTGTTCACGGGTGGCCGCAAGCTGCGCCTCTTGGACCACCGTGCGTTCGCCTGCGGCAACGTCGTGGTCACCTATGCAGCCTAAGGGCACGCTGACGCCGGACGGCGAGCACGCGACGCTCACGTTCCATCGCACGTACTCTCACCCGCCCGAGGACGTCTGGGACGCCATCGCGACGCCGGAGGGACTGCGAGAGTGGCTGCTGTGCACCCACGCGGTGATTGAAGGACGTGCCGGCGGGCGGATCGAGCTCGTGTCGGGGCCGTCTCGCTACCACTCGACCGGACAGGTTCTCGTGTGGGAGCCTCCTCGGGCGCTCGAGTACGAGTGGAACGTGGCGCCCGTCCCCGAGATGCCGCGCGGCGAGCGCGCGATTTTCCGCTTCGAACTGACCCCGGACGGGGACTCGACGCGGATGCTCGTAACGTACCGGCGGATCACTAGGCAGACGGCGCGAGGCTTTCTCCCGGGCCTGCATGCGTTCCTCGACCGGCTCGAGGCCCAGCTCGAGGGTCGTCCTTTGCCCGACTGGATGCAGCGCTTCGGCGAAGTGCGCATGGATTACCCGGAATGGAGTGAGCATGCGACCCCTGCAGGAGAGTGACGTCTTTCACGCGATCGCCCACCCTGCCCGACGCGCGATCCTCGTGGAGCTCAAGGGCGGCGAGCGTGCGGCGAGCGAGCTCGCGGCGCCGTTCGACATGACGTTCGCCGCGATCTCGCAACACCTGAAGGTGCTCGAGGAGGCGGATCTCGTCTCGGTGCGGCGCGACGGGAGGCAACGCTTCTACAAGCTCGAGCCCAAGCCGCTTCGCGACGTCGTGAGCTGGATCGACGAGTTCTCGGGGTACTTCGGCGAGCGGCTGGATGCGCTGGGCGCGTACTTGGACAAGAAGCACGGGAAAAAGCGGGGCTGAACCATTGGCTAGGGGTCGGGCGGGGGACTGTGCTCGACGATCGAATGGCCATGCCTGGTAGAGGGAAGCTAGGGCGAGTAGGGTCACGCCCAGAAGAGTCGTGGGGACCGAAACGGTCATCGAAGGCGTCGTCGAGCGCATCACCTTCGAAAACGCGCAGTCGAGCTTCCGGGTCATCAAGCTCGCCGTGCCCGGGCGGGCCGACCGAGTCGCCGTGATCGGGACCTTCCCGTCGACACCGCTCGGCGCTCGCGTCCGCGTCCGGGGGCACATCGAGGTCGACCGAAAACACGGCGAGCAGCTCCGAGCGGAGTCGTTCATCGAGCTCGCGCCCGATACGCTCCTGGGGCTCGAGAAATACCTCGCCTCGGGGGTGATCAAAGGAGTGGGGCCGAAGCTGGCAGAGCGTATCGTCGCCGCGTTCGGCTTGGACTCGCTCGAAGTGCTCGATCGACACCCGGAGCGGCTCCGCGAAGTGGAGGGGCTGGGTGAGAAGCGGCGGGTCGCGCTGGAGCGCGCGTGGCGCGAGCAGCGGGCGACGCGCGACGTGATGGTGTTTCTCCAGTCGCACGGCACGACCCTCGCCCTCGCGATGCGGATCGTTCGCCGATACGGCGCTCGGGCGATGAGCGTCGTGTCCAGAGATCCATACCGCCTCGCAATCGACGTCCGGGGCGTGGGGTTCAAGACGGCGGACCGGATCGCGTCTTCCATGGGGGTGGCAGCGAACTCGCCCGAACGGATGCAGGCCGGGGTGCTCCAAGTGCTCCACGACGTGACCGAGAGCGGACACGTCTGGACTTCCTTCGGCGAGCTGACCGCGCGCGCGGCGCACATGCTCGGGCTCGAGAAGGACGCCGGCGACGTCCAAGCGCGGCTGGAGGAGGCCGTCGACGCGCTCGCCGGGGCTGGTGGTGCAGTGGTCGAGCCCATCGGGATCGAGCGCGCCGTATTTTCAACCGAAGTCCACGCTGCCGAGGTTCGCCTCGCCCAGCGGCTCGCTCAGATCGCCAAAGCGCAACCTCGACCTCTCGAGGGGGCCGCCGCGGCCGTACGGGCGTTCGAGAAGCGCGCTCGCGTGAGGCTCGCCTCGGAGCAGAGCCGCGCGGTCGAGGAGGCGGCGCGCCGGCAAGTCCTCGTCGTTACGGGCGGGCCCGGCGTCGGCAAGACGACAATCGTACGAGCGATCTTGTCGGTGCTCGCGCACGCGGGCGTCGTCGTGCGCCTCGCCGCGCCCACGGGCCGTGCCGCCAAGCGAATGAGCGAGGCGACCGGCGAGCAGGCCACGACTCTGCACCGCCTGCTCGACTTCGACCCCAAGACCCGAACATTCAAGCGAGATCGCGAGCGGCCCATCGAAGCGGGCGCGGTCATCGTCGACGAAGCATCGATGCTCGACCTGCCGACCGCGGACGCGCTGGCCCAGGCGATAGCCCCTGGAACGCGGCTCCTTCTCGTGGGCGACGTCGATCAGCTCCCGAGCGTGGGCCCGGGCGCGGTCCTTCGCGACGTCATTGCTTCCGGAAAGGTGCCTTGCGTGCGACTACGCGAGATCTTCCGCCAGGCCGCCCAGAGTCTCATCGTGACGAACGCGCACCGCATCAACGACGGCGAGCCCCCGATTTCGGCGCCTCCGGGCTCGAACGCCGACTTTTTCGTCGTCGAGCGCCGGGATCCCGAACGCGCGCGCGAGACGGTGATCGAACTTGTCGCCTCCCGTATCCCGGGGCGCTTCGGGCTCGATCCAATGCGGGACATCCAGGTTCTCACGCCCATGCGAAGGGGACCCGCCGGTGCACTCGCGCTCAACGAAGCGCTGCAAGCGGCCCTGAACCCCCCCCGCGCCGGCGACACGGAAGCCCGCTCGGGCGCCAGCGCGCTCCCCCGGGGGACCCGCGCTTACCGCGTGGGCGACAAAGTCATGCAGTTACGCAACGATTACGAAAAGAACGTCTTCAACGGCGACGTCGGACACGTCGCAGGCATCGACTCGGAAGACAATACACTCGTCGTCCGTTTCGACGACCGTGAAGTCGCGTTCGACTCGTCCGACCTGGACGACCTCGTTCTTTCCTACGCATGCACCGTGCACAAGTCTCAGGGGAGCGAATACCCGGCCGTGGTAGTCCCGCTCTTGACCGCGCACTACATGATGCTCTCCAAAAACCTCCTTTACACAGCGGTCACACGCGGCAAGCGCCTCGTCGTGCTCGTGTGCGACCCGAGGGCGGTCGAGCTGGCACTCTCGGTGCAGCGCAAGGAAGAACGGCGTACATGCCTCACGGCGAGGCTGGTCGAGCGCTTCGAATGAGCCTGTCGTCGTTGACGTACGCGGGCCTGATGGCCACGCTCTGAGGGTCGATGCTGCGCCGTCTCCTCATCGGTTTGGTGCTCGGGCTGATCGTTGGGGGGCTGGTCGCGGCCGGCCTCGTCGCAGGTCTCGGCGTATCGACGTTCGGGAGCGCGGGCGGCGCGCTCGTTGCCTACTTCGTCGCCGCGGTCACCGGCGTCCTGACCGGCCTCGTTGCGGGCAAGCCCATCTGGTCCTCCGGGGCGAAGGTCGAAGCGGGTCTCAAGGCCGTCTTCGGGGCGCTCGTCGGCGCCGGACTGATGTTCGCGCTTCGCAAGTGGGGCGGCTCGTGGATGATCAGCCTCCCGGCGATCGGCGCAAACGGCCCGACGCCCATCGCCGACCTTCCGGCAACGTCGCTCCCCCTCCTCGCAGCAGCGCTCGGCGCGTTCTTCGGGATTGACAATACAGGTGGCGACGAAGGCGACGGAAAAGGGGATCCGGACAACGTCCGCCGTCGCATCGCTGCCGGCGCCGAGAAGCCGACCCGAGGACGCGCAGACGGGGCCGCCGGGGCCGATGCCGACGACGACGCGGAGCTCGCGACGCGCGCGAAGCGCTGAATGCCTCCGGCTCGGGTCGCCTTGCACGCCGCCTCGGTCGGGGTCGTCCTGATGACGGTCCGGGCGCTGCTCGTGCGTCCGCCGCCCTTCGGATGGGCCGCGACCACCCTCGCCGCCTATCTGGCTCTCGTGCTCGGCGGCGTCTTCGTGCTCCGCTGGCGGGTCTTCGCGGATGCGATTGTCCGCGGGCCGAAGGGATCGCGCGGGGTCGCGCTCACGTTCGACGACGGGCCCCACCCGCGCTGGACTCCTCGCGTGCTCGACATCTTGGAGAAAGAGCGGGCGACGGCCACCTTTTTCGTCGTCGCTCGGAAGGCGGAGAAGCACCCCGAAGTGGTGCGGGCGATTCTCGAGCGAGGCCACGCCGTAGCGCTTCATTCCTATGCACACGACCGACTCTTTGCCCTTCGGAGCGAACGGCGCGTCCGAAAGGACCTCGAGCGCGGGATCGCCGTCCTCGAGGGCGTGGCCGGGACTCGGCCGGCTCTCTTCCGCCCGCCGATCGGCCATACCAACCCCATCGTCGCGCGTGTGGCCGACGCGCTCGATCTCACGGTCGTCGGATGGACGGTGAGCGGTCGCGACGGCATCGCTTCGGCGCGGCCCGAAGCCGTCGCCGCGCGCATCCGACGGGACCTCCGCGATGGCGCGATCATCCTCATGCACGACTCGCCCGAACAGGGCGATCGTGAACCCGCTTCGGTTCGCGCCCTGCCTTCGGTGCTCGCAGCCGTGGCTGGCCGCGGGCTTCGCGTGGTTCCGCTCGCCGGCTGGATCGACGCGATCCACGGGGGGACCGACCCTCCGTGAAGCCATCGACTCGCACTCGCCCTTCCTTCTCGCTCAGCGGAGAGACAAGCTTCACCCATGCCTCCGTCCACCGGTGAATTCAGGGTCGAGCTCGAACAGGTCGAGCATTTCGAGTTCCTCATCCGCTTCGACAAGGACTCGTTCGCGCCGGTCCGGGCCGACGAGCCGCCGCCGCTCGGCCGCGATTCGGCCCCCAACGCGGCCCGCTACCTCGCCGCGGCCGTCGGCAATTGTTTGTCGGCGAGCCTCGTCTTCTGCGCGCAGCGCGCGGGCCACCCGCTCGAGCACGTGAAGGCGGCCGTTCGCGTCCAGCTCGTCCGAAACGAGCAACGCCGGCTACGCGTCGGACGGATCGACGTCTCGATCGATGCACCGGACGCGGGCGATCCCCAGCTCGCGGTGTGCCTGCCCGCGTTCGAAGACTTCTGCGTCGTCACCCAGAGCGTTCGGCAAGGGATCCCCGTGCACGTGAGCGTCAACGGAAAAACGCTGCCCCAGCCTGCGCCGAGTGCGGGAGCCAACACATGACCTCGGGCTCGAGAGGGCTACGCCTCGCGCACCTGGGGGCGCAAGGTCACCGCAACGGCGATCAACGCCACGAGCACGGCGCTACCCAGCGCAGTGACCGGCGCCCCGAGCCGCGCGATGACGACGGCAGCGACAAAGTCGCCGAGCGGGCGAACGCCCATGATCAGCAGGGTGTTCAGGCTCATCACTCGACCGCTCATCGAGCGCGGAACGCGCGTTTGCAGCAACGTGATGGTCGTCGCCGCGACGCCCACTTGAGACACGCCGACGACGAGAAGCGCGGCGAGCGACGGGGCGAACGACCGGCTGGCGGCGAATCCCGCGAGCCCGAACGCCCAGAGCACGGCGCCGCCCAAGACGATGGGCGCCTTGCGCCTCGGATCGCGTAGCGAGGCGAGACCCAAACCGCCGAGGACCGTACCGGCGCCCGACGCGGCGAAGAGGATGCCGAGGTGGACCGCGTCGAGGTGAAGCACCTTCGTCCCCATGACCGGGAGGAGCAAAGCCGGAGACGGCCCGAGAAATAGGAGCGCACCGTACACGGCGAGCAGCCAGGGCAGAACGGGATCGGACCGGACGGCAGCCAGGGCTTCCTGGATCGCTCGCGGGTTCGGAGTTCGCGTCGGGGCGCCTGCCACGTGCGGCCGTATCGCGAGCAGCGCTGCCAGCACCGCGACGTAGCTCACGGCATTCGCAAAGAAATTCCCGGCGTATCCGATCGCCGCCATGCTCAGACCGGCCAGCGCGGGGCCGATCGTGGACGAACCGGTGAACACGATCGATTGCAGCGAGAGCGCGTTGAGGAGCTCGTCTTTGGGGACCAGCTCCGGTACGAGCGCGGCTCGGGTCGGTTGATCGAAGCTAAGAGCTGCGCCTTGCAAGAACGAGAGTGCCACCACCATCCACACTTGGACGACGTGCAGCGCTGTGAGAACGCCCAGCAGCGCGGCGAACGACATGCAGAGGCTCTGCGTCGTCAAGAGAAGTCGTCGCTTGTCCACGCGATCGGCGACGGCTCCGCCGAAGAGCGCGAACGCGAAGAAGGCCGCCGCCTGAGAGAGCGCGACTGCCCCGAGAGCGAATGCAGAGCCGTGGCTGATCTCCAGGACGAGGAGGGCTTGCGCGACGATTTGCATCCACGTCCCGATCGCCGAGCCGACGAGCCCGAACCAGAGCAGTCGGAAGTCGCGATGCCGCAGAACTCGGAACGGCCCGGAGCGACGGCGCAGCCCCCCGATGGTGGTCTCTGGCCGGGGGGCTAGGTTGCTCACCAACGGAGAAGACCATGAATAGCCCAGGACTTCCGCAACTCGACGAGCTCGCTGGGAGGCGAGCGCAAATGTTTCCGGTGCTCACGGAGGCGCAGATCGCTCGGATGAGCCGTTTCGGAACGGAGTGGACGGTCCGCGCCGGCGAGCTCTTGTTCGACGAGGGGGAGCGCGACGTGCCGTTCCACGTCGTCCTCGACGGCGAAGTCGAGATCGTTCATCCGCGCGGCCATGTCGAAGAACCGGTGACGGTCCACCGGCGCGGCGAGTTCACGGGCGAAATCAGCCTTCTGGCCGATCGCAGGAGCTTGGTGCGCGGCCGGGCGCGGACGGCCGTACGCGTCATCCGTGTGGAGCGCGCCGAGCTCCACCGGCTGGTCCAGACAGACGCCGAGCTGAGCGAGCTCTTGATGCGCGCGTTCATTCTCAGGCGGATGGGGCTTCTGGCCGGGGGCAAGGGTGACGCCGTCGTCGTCGGTTCGCGGCACTCCGCCGCGACGCTGCGCCTGCAGGAGTTCCTGACGCGCAACGGTCATCCGTATCGATACGTCGACGTAGAGCGAGATCGAGACTTCCAGTCTCTGCTCGACGAGTTCCACGTGACCGTCGCCGACGTGCCGGTGCTGATCTGCCGCGGCGATCGGGTCTTGAAGAACCCGTCGAACGCGGAGGTGGCCGAGTGCTTGGGGTTCAACGCCGCGCTGCAGCCCGGGGCCATCCACGACATCGTCGTTTGCGGAGCAGGACCAGGCGGGCTCGCCGCGGCCGTGTACGCGGCGTCCGAGGGACTCGACGTGCTCGTCCTCGAAGAAGGCTCGCCGGGGGGGCAGGCCGGCACGAGCTCGAAGATCGAGAATTACCTGGGGTTTCCGACGGGCATCTCGGGGCAAGCGCTGGCGGCCCGGGCGCTGAGCCAAGCGGAGAAATTCGGCGCGAAGGTCTCGGTCGCCCGAGGCGTCCTGCGCCTTCACTGCGACGAAGTCCCGTTTCGTATCGAGCTCTCAGCCGGCGACTCGATCCGAGCGCGGGCGGTCATCGTTGCGACCGGGGCTCAATATCGAAAGCTCGACCTCCCCAACTTGGCTCGCTTCGAGGGCGTCGGTGTCTACTACAGCGCCACGTACGTCGAGGCCCAACGTTGCGACCGCGAGGAGGTGATTGTCGTCGGCGGCGGAAATTCGGCCGGGCAAGCGGCGACATTCCTCGCCCGTTCCTCCCCGCACGTCCACATCTTGATACGGGGCCCAGGGCTGGCCAGCAGCATGTCTCGGTATCTCATCCAGCGCATCGAGGAGACGCCGAACATCACGCTCCACCGTCAAACGCAGATCGTCGGACTCGACGGCGGGGACCACTTGGAATCCGTGACTTGGTCGAACGACGCAACCGGAGAGCAGGTCGTGCGTCCCGTTCGCCACGTCTTCGCGATGACGGGAGCCAAGCCGAACACCGACTGGCTCTTCGGCTGCCTCGCGCTCGACGCCAACGGCTTCGTCTGCACGGGGACCGATCTGACTCCGGAGATGCTGAAGCGAGAGCGCTGGCCCATCGCCCGGCCACCGTACCTCTTCGAGACGTCGCGGCCCCACGTCTTCGCCGTAGGCGACGTGCGCGCCAGCAGCGTGAAGCGAGTGGCGTCCGCCGTGGGCGAGGGTTCGGTCTGCATCCAGCTCGTTCACAAGGCCCTCAGCGAGTAGTCAAACCGTCGTGGCGACGCGCGCCGGAGTCTGCGACGATGCCCGCCCGATGAATGGACCATTTGCCGCACCAGGGCCGTCATGACGTACTGCGTAGGACTCAAAGTCGAGGCGGGGATGGTATTCGCCTCCGACTCGCGCACGAACGCGGGCTTCGACCAAGTCAGCACATTTCGAAAGATGGTCGTGTACGAGCGACCCGACGACCGCTTCATGGTCCTGCTTTCCTCGGGGAACCTGTCGATCACGCAGTCGGTGCGCGAAATTCTCCAGGTCGAACGCCTGGCCGGTGAGGGGACCGAAGCTACGACGATCTGGAACGCCACCAGCATGTTCGACGCGGCGCGCGTCCTCGGGCACACCGTGCGCCGGGTGAACGAACAAGAGGGGCCGGCGCTCCGCGCGGGAGGAATCGAC
>JBAULD010000718.1:0-9139 GCA_049578005.1 Polyangiaceae bacterium | reverse complement strand
GGCGCGGGTGGCACGGGCGGAGGAGGCGGCGGCGCCAGCGTCGCGCTGGAGTGCGCCGACAGCGATGTCGTCCTCGACGGCTGTACCCTGACGAGCGCCGCGGCCGGTTCCGGCGGGCGGGGCGGCAACGGTCAGCCCGGCCAAGGCGGGGGGAATCCGGGGCTTCCATCGATCGTACAGGAGTGCGTGGGAGGGACGGGCGGCAACGGCGCCGGCGGATCGGCCGGTGCTGGAGGCGCCGGAGGCATCTCGACATGCTTCCTCTACCGGGGCGCTCTGCCATCGCAGCTCGAAGGCACGACCTGTGTTCCGGGGGCGGCCGGCGCGCCGGGGCCGTCCGGTACCGGCGGTTCCCACGGAACCAGTTCGGTCATCCCTACGGGCAACGACGGGAGCGACGGACCCGACGGCGGCCTTCCGGGCCTCTCGCAGCCCGCTTACTCGCTTTCTGAGTGAAACCTCAGCGCGCGGCGATCGCGATGGCACGCGGATTGGCGCGCCCTCCACACAGCCTGCGGACTCGCTGAGGTCGCACGCCCGCTTCGGCGACGGCGGACCGGAAATCAAGTCATTCCGCCGCGATTTCAAAGCAAATTCAGCTGCTGGCACGGAAATCGCCCAAAAAGCCCTGCCAGTTTTGCTGCGCGGTGTTATTTCTTCTTGGACGGTCTTCGAGTCTGAAGCGGCGCAGGGCCCCGCCCCAGGTTCATCTTTCCTCCTCCTTATTGAATCACCCACCTCTATTGGTCTGACTCCGCTTTAGCCACCACGCCCCACGGTCAAGGCCCCAAGGCTCAGGGAAGCGATGGAAATCAAGCAACAGCTCAAGCTCAGTCAGCAGCTCGTGATGACGCCCCAGCTCCAGCAGGCGATCCGCCTGCTGCAGCTCTCGCGGCTGGAGCTCATCGACGAGATCCGCAAGGAACTCGACGCGAACCCCGTCCTCGCCGACGAGGAGATCGACCCGCGCGCCCGGGCGAACGGCGACGCCAAGAACGGCGACCAGGGCGTCGAGCCTCATCCACCCGACGCGCCCGCGCTCTCTGCCGAAAAGCTCGAGGTCGCCGACCTCAGCAAACGTAACGAAGACAAGCGGGTGCAGGAGATCGACTGGGAGCAGTTCCTCGAGAACCGCACCCTCCAGCAGCCCCTCCCGAGCAATCGCGGGGGATTCGAGGAGCTCCCCCCCATCGAGCAGAACCTGACGAAGGGCCAGTCGCTCGTCGACCACCTTCGCTGGCAGCTCCAGATGAGCGACTTCACCGAGACTGAGAAGAAGTTCGCGGAGCTCGTGATCGGCAATCTGGACGACAACGGCTTTCTCGACCTCAAGGGCACCGAACGCGACACCGGCGAGAAGACGCCCGACCTGACGGTCGACGATCTCGCCCGCGAGGTGCCAATCGAGACCGAGGACGCCGAGTGCGTTCTCCGCGAGATGCAGGAGTGGGAACCGGTCGGCGTCTGTGCGCGGTCACTGCAAGAGTGCCTCCAAGTTCAGGCGGAGGCGTACGGCTACGACGACCTGGAGCTCGAGATCATCCGGAAGCACTTACACAACCTCGAGAAGCACAACTATCCGGCGATTGCGCGCGACCTCAAAGTGACGCTCGACGAGGTGTACGAGGCGGTCAAACAGATTCAGAAGCTCGAGAGCCGCCCGGCACGCAACTACAGCGAGACCGACGACAAGAGCATCGCGATCACCCCCGACGTGTACGTCATCAAGGACGCCGAGAAGTTCGTGGTCACCGACAACGACCGCGGCGTGCAGCGCCTTTACATCAACGAGGCCCTCACCAAGCAACTCTTGAGGGACCCGCAGGCCAAGGAGTTCATCGGCGAGAAGCTCCGAAACGCGCAATGGCTCATTCGCGCGATCGAGCAACGCCGGAAGACGATCATCCGCGTCACCGAGTGCATCGTCGAGAAGCAACGTGACTTTTTCGAGAAAGGGGTCGCGCACCTCAAGCCCATGATCCTCCGCGATGTCGCCGAGGCCGTGGGTATGCACGAGTCGACGATCAGCCGCGTGACGACGAACAAATACGTGCACACGCCTCAGGGGCTGTTCGAGCTGAAGTACTTCTTCAATTCGTCGATCCGGCGAGTTTCGGAAGAGGACATCGCGAGCGAGAGCGTCAAGCAGGCGATCAAGAAGATCATCGACGAGGAAGACAAGGCGAACCCCCTGTCGGACCAGCAAATCGTGGAGCTACTCGCCAAGCGAGACGGCATCCAGATCGCCCGCCGAACCGTAGCGAAGTACCGGGAAATGCTGGGGATCCTATCGTCGAGCAAGCGAAAAAAGCTCTTCTAGAGTCTTAGCCGAAGCGGTCCACGCCTCGGGTCGAGAGCAATCGAAGGATCGCCAAGGGCGCCAGGGTCCGAGTTGTGGCCGGACGAGGGCCGGAACCAGGGTCCGAGTTGTGGCCGGACGAGGGCCGGAACCCTGGGTTCTCTAGGTGGCCGCTTCGCCGTTTGCCATCTTCGATGCGCCGGCCTCTCCGCCATCCGCCGGCGCCCCCGTAAACATCTCGGGCACAGGCAGGCCAAAGAGGTGGAACCACTCGGCCGCGACCCAGACCGGGCCGACCAGGAGATAGTACGGGTCGCTGTAGAAGGCCGGCTGGTTTCCTTCGAACACGTAGTGGCCGATGTACTGGAGCGCCCAGCCCCCCACGAAGAGGCCCCCGGCCGCGGGCGGATTGACGAATGCCGTCGGGATCGAGGCCATGATCATGGGGATCCCCACCATGTGGGTCAGCTTCGTTCCAAGCTTCGTGTGTTCCTTGTCGTACTGAGCGACGTACGCGCGAAGCGATTGCCTGGGCCGCGGGAACTTCATGAACTCCATCGTAGGCCCAACGTGTCTTGGCGCAAGAACGTGTCTCGGCGCAAGAATCGAGGTCGGCCGCGGCCGCCTTTTCGTTGAGCCTCGAAGTCATTCGGCGAGGGTCGAGTCGGCGCCCATTGCGCATGGCGCCGCATGGCCTACGCTTGGGACGTGATGCGACCCTGGCACGACCGCGGGCCCCAAGGGCCCAGCCTTCGGGCGGCCGGAATAGCGCTCTCCGCTCTTGCCGCCATGGCGACGGCCGCAGGCTGCCTGCGGTCGGGTTCTCCCCTCATCCCGTATCAGGACGACGCGGGCCCCCCTCCGGCCATTGTCCTCGGGGGAGACGACGCGGGCCGATTGGGGGACGTCGATCTCGGGGACCCCTTTGCGATCACCGGATTGCAGCCGTCGCACGGACCCTGGACCGGCGGTACGCACGCGACGATCGCGGGCCGCGGCTTCTCGTCGTCGATACAGGTCTGGATCGGGTCCACCCAGCTCGACCCGAGCGCGGTGCTCGCGAGCGACCCGACGCGCGCATCGGTCGTGACGCCGCAAGGCACGCCCGGAGCGGCGGATGTCCGCGTACGAAACGTCGCAACCGCCGAGGAGCGAACTTTAGCGGCGGGATTCTTCTACGACTCGTTCGTGGTGTCGCCCGACACGGGAGCGACGACGGGTGGGACGCGGATTGCGCTCCAGGGAAGCGGCACGCAATGGGCGAACACGTCCACGGTCGCAATCGACGGGATGCCTTGCACGGCGGTGTCGGTGACGGACGCGACCCACCTTTCCTGCACGACGCCGGCGGGATCACCCGGCACGCAAGACGTGACCGTGACCAACGCCGACGGCACGCTGGACCAGGCCCGTGATGCGTTCACGTACAGCGATTCGCCCGACGGCTATCGCGGCGGGCTCAGTGGGGGGACGCTCTCCGGCAGCCTGACCGTGCTGGCGTTCGACGCGTTGACCGGGGCGCCGCTCACGGGGGGGCGGGCGATCGCGGGTTCCAGCATCGCGACCGCCATCTTGGGGACGTTCGATTCGTCTGGCACCGTGCGGCTGAGCGGCGCTTCGCTGAACGGAACCGTCACCGTCACGGTGGCCGCGAAGTGCCACCAACCGATCACGTTCGTGGACGTCCCGGTCGACACGGTGACCGCGTACCTGGACCCCGAGCTCGACCCGTCGTGCGGCCAAGGCGATCCCCCCTCGAGCGGCAACTATTACGCGACCAGCAACGGCAGCATCGTCGGTGAGCTGGTTTGGCCGACGGGCCCGGAGTTTTCGAACGCGAGCTGGGCCAACGTGCCGATGCCGACGGGCAACCAGCGACGCGCCGCCTACGTCTTTCCGACGACGGCCAACCCGCTCGATCCATTCCAGCTCCCGTCGACCTACTTCGCGACGACGCCGGACTCCACAGGAGAAGTCGGCTTCCAATACTCGGCGACGGCGCAGCCCGGCAACCAAACGCTCTACGCTCTCGCGGGCCTCGAAGATCGCACGGTCTCGCCTCCGTGGTTCGAGCCCTATGCCATGGGGGTCGCCCGGGGTGTCCTCGTTCAACCCGGACAGCAGACGAGCGGCATCGACATCCCAATCAGCACGCTCCTCGACCACGCGGTCATCACCGAGCCGCAACCCCCTCAGCCGACGCCGCTCGGGCCCGACCGGCTGCTCTCGACGTTGGCGATTGATGTCGGCGCGAGCCAGTTCGCGATCTTGCCGCAAGGCACGATATCGTCGCTCCTTCCCATCTCGGGCCAGGTTTCCTTCGTTGGGGCCCCTTCGCTCGACGGCACGCTTTCCGGTTGCTTGTACGATCTCACGGCGTCGGCCGTAACGGGCGCGAATGGTCTCGCTCCGATGTCCGTCGTGAACCGCGTCGAGACGACGGTCGCCAACGACCCGGTGACCGTCGGCGGATTCTTCGCGATTCCGACGCTCGTTCAGCCCTCGGCGGCCAATTGGAGCGGCACGCACATCACGCTCCAAGCGACCGGGGCCATCGATCTCGTCGACGTGCAGATTACGTCCGGGAACGGGCTGGTGACCTGGCAAATCGTGGCACCAGGTTCGGACCTGTCGTTCGACGTCCCGGATCTTTCGCAGATTGCAGGCGTCACTTCACTCGTGCATGGGCCGACGGTGATCACCTTCGCGATTGCGCGCGTGACCTCGTTCCAGTACGCGTCGCTCCGTTACGGTCAGTTTGCGGCGGTGCCGAGCGGCGCCTGGAGCGCCTTCGCGCTCGATACGACCACAGGCTCGTATTGACGATCGACTCGTGTGGACGACCGAGACGCGGCGCTACCGGCGTTCCAAACTCAGCGGGCCGATCGGCCAATCGACCAGCAGGGGGATTCGCGCGCCCGGCCCGGACTGGCGCACCGCTCGTGCGCATTCGTCGATCGTAATTCGCCGCGGACCGAAGGGAGACGCGTCGGCGGCGTCCGAGTCCATGAGCAGCGTGGGAGCGTCGACGCCGTAATCGTCCGGGTGACCCGGCAGATCCATGAGCACGTGCCCCAGCTCGTGCGCGAGGGTCAGGCTGCTCTTCCGGGCACGAATCCCGGCGCGGTCGAGGAGAACGACGTTGCGTACGCTCGAGAGATCGCTCCCGATGAACGATTCGCCGATTCGTCCCCCGCCGGCGAACAGCGGCACGACGACGACTTCAATCGTCGTCGGGTCGCCGTCGTCGATTGCCTTGAGCAAGGTCCGCTCTTCAAGCGTACCGGCCATGGCGTCCATGTCCGTGAAGTGGCGAAGTCCATCGCTCAAGTCGACCGATCCGATGCGAACGCTCAGCGTGGCGTCCGTCGACAGCGAGGTGCCGGGGACGGTATCGACGGCTACGAGCGAGCCGTCCTTTTTTCGCAGCGACACGTCCACGCTCGGCGCCAGCCCGGGGCCAATTCGCGCGTTCGGAGATACGACGGCCACGAACCCGGCTCGATCGGCCAGCCTGGCGAGGTCCCGCGCGACACGATCGGGGCCTTCCCCCGAGGACGTCGGCACGACGATGATCTTGTCGGCAACGCGCAAGCGAATCTCGCCGCCGCTCGCGGCGATCCCGAGATCGTCCCCGATCGCCACCAGGTGCGACGGAGGAGGATCGAAGAGACGGACCTCCTGCTGGCTCGGATCGCCGAACGTGAGGCCGCATTGTCCCCAAATCGCCGATGCCGAACCGAGCTCGGCTCGGAGCGCGCGGACCGCACCGGCGTCGGTGCCGCCGATCGCCGGCGCTCCGCCGGGAGTCACGCGCACGACGAAGGGGCGCAAGGTGGCTCGCAGCCGTCCGATCGGCCCGACGGGCGAGCTTCGCGGCCCGAGCACCCGAACCATCTGGGCTTTGCGACCTTCCGAGCGAAACACGATGGCTCCGCCGACCTCCGCTTTGATCGAGCGGTCCGCGACGAGCGGGTGATCGCGATCGACGTCGTCGATGACCAGGCGCAGCGGCGCGCTCGCCCAGCAGCGCACCGCCACATAGGGGCGGGCGCACGCCGAAGGCGCCAGCGGCAGGCGCCCAATGGCGTCTATCTGCGCGCCGAGCGCGTTCACGGACTCGACGCCGATCTCGCGGTCCCCATCGAGGCCCGGACCGTCGTCGGTCAGGCCCATCACGACGCGCAGGGCATCGACGTCGTCGTAGTTGGCATCCGGCGGGCCTTCGACTCGGGTCGGCGGCGTCCTCTCGAGCGACGCGTGCGAGCGGGCCATGTCGACGAGCGCGCCCTGCCCGTCGCGCATGTCGATCCCCCGAACGTCGATGGTGACGTGCACCTCCGCGCCGGCCGACTTGGCGACCAACTCGACTCGGCCGGCCGATAGGCCCTGCACCGACGCTGCCGCGGGAACGACCCGTCCCCACGCAAGCGGATGTCCGTTTGCGAGCACCACCCGAGCGTGCTCGCCGCCCGACACGACCTGGAGGGCGGCGCCAGCGAGTCGAGCATCGAGCGGAGCCAGGTCGACCCGCGCGAGCGGAGGGAGGGGGGCCTGCTCCCCGTCTGGGTTCCCGTCGGCGTCGTCGTCGTCGCGATCGGCCCAGACGAGGACCCTCAGCCGCGTCGGGTCGCCCGCTCGTGCGGGGAGCTGCACGGCGATCGCCGCGCAGGTCACCGCACCGAGCAGGCGCGCGGTCACTCGAGCCAGCCCCACTGGATCCACCGGAACGGCGTCTCGGTCAGGATTGGGTCGAGGCCCGCGCCCCCCTTCCCCGCTGCTCGAAGGAGCGCCCCCCACGCGACGTTGCCGATGCTTCGCGACGCGAGAAGCTCTTCGATGAGCTCGGGCATCCGCGCCCGCGTCCGGTTTGCGAACTCACTTTCGCCGACCGAGGTCACGTCCCACAGCGCGGCGGCCGCCATTCCACGGAGCTCCTCGTGTTTTCCCCGCCCCGCCGCCTCGACCAACGCTTCGCCCAAGTCGTGACGGCCGTGGTCGCGGGCGAGATGCAACGCGGCTCGCAGGCTCGTGTCGTCGGCGAGTGGCACGGTGCGCGCCAGCGCCTCGAGCATCGGCCGCACGGAGGTCGAGCCCGCACGCGCCAATCGAAAAAGGAAGGTCGTGTCTCGATCGGCGCTCGGCCGGTCGGACAGCCGGGCGATCAGTTCGAGCGTGGGCCGCGTGGCCGGAGCGGAAGGCGGCGGCGTGCCGCGCGCCACCGCGTCGGTGTCGGAGAGCGCCCACGTCACGAGCGACCATGCGGTTCGAGCACTGCTTGGACCGACCCCTGCGCGCCCGCGAGCCTCTACGAGCGGAGTCGGATCCCCTGCCCTCACCGCCACTTCGGCGAGGACGAGCCAACGCCCGAGGTGCCGTTCGGCTCCGCGAAGGACCGATAGGGCGGGTACGACCGGCGCGGCGACCGGCAGGGCGCGCGAGAGCGGCACGAAGAGCTCGATGCACATCGAGATTCGGTGACTCTCTTTGATCATGGGCGCGAGCTGAGCCAGCAGCGCCCCGTTCGACTCGCCTCGCGCGACGCGAGCCAGCTCCGCGCCGAATGCGAGGTGCGACTGGCGGCTCGCAGCGACCTTTGCGAGGATCGACGTGAGCTCGGGATCGCGCGAAAAGCACGCCGCGCTGAGCGCCGCGGATCCACCCGCCTCGTCCCCGGCGAGAGCCTGACGGAGGAGCGCGACCACCTGCCGGTCTTGTGCCTCGGCGAGTGCCCGCAACCCGCTCGCGTAGAGCTCGCGCTGCTGCGCACCGCGTCGCAGGAGCACCGCCGTGGCCTCGCCGAGCGACGCACGAAGCGACGGGCTGAACGGAGCCACGGCACGCAGCGCACCGGCCAGCTTCGCCTCGCTCACCGGCCGGCGCTTCAACGCCGCGTCGATTTCCTCCTCGAACCGAGTTCGCGCCGTCTTGTCGAGGAGTTCCGCTCGCGCGAGCTGCGGCCGAACGGCGGTGCGACTGGCGACCGGCTCGCGTTTCCGGGCCTTTGCGAGGGGGGTGCCCAAGGCAGACTCCCCCCAGGGGGCCCCGGCGACTCGCCGGTCCGCTGCTTCCGATCGGAGCCGCTTTGCCTTGATCACGTTGATGCCCCCATGCGGAGCCCCTCACCATACCAGACGCGCAGCCTGGGCTACCCCAGGAAAGTTCACGCGCGCGCGATCCCCAGCGTAACGGCCTCGCCTTCTACGTCGAGGGAACGCAGCTCGGCGCCAGGAGCGTGAGCCTCGGTGGACACTTCGACGGCCAGCGCCTCGGCCCCGAGCGCCCCGCGGTGCTTTTCGGCTACCGCGCGCAGGCGACCGCCCGCTAGGACCGACAGCCGGACGCGGTCGGTATACTCGAGGCCCATCTCTTTGCGCATGGCTTGGATTTTACTCAATACCTCGCGAAGGAGCCCGAGATCGCGCAGTTCGTCGTCGATTTCGGTGTCGAGAAAGACCGACCCGATGCGGTCAGCCGCTGCAGCGACACCCGGATTGGGTTCGAACGACACCTCGATGTCCTCTCGGAGGATTTCGTGCCCACGCCAAGACGACTTGCCGAACTTCAACGCGTCCAGTTTCGCTCGAAGCGTGTCGGCGTCGCTCGTAGCGCTCGCCTTCTTCAACTCTTGGGCAACGCGGCCCATGCCGCGTTGCCCAAGGCTCCGGAAGTTCGGCTTGTATTCGGTGCGGCCGAAGTTGCCGCGCTCTTCGTGCGAGCCCACCTTCACGACGAGCACGTTCAGTTCCTCGCGGATCGCGTCGAAGGCGGTCTCGACGAGACCCGCGTCCCGCTCGTCGTTCAAGACAATCGTCGCCGTGCGCAGCGGCTGCCGCACCC
>JBAULD010000717.1:0-1869 GCA_049578005.1 Polyangiaceae bacterium | reverse complement strand
CGCTGACCATGGGCTTCGAAGCCGAAGGAGAGGACAAGAGCGACGTCGTGACCCTCTCGACGCTCCACGGGAGCAAAGGTCTGGAGTTCGACTGCGTGTTCCTCATCGGATGTGAAGAGGGGTATCTCCCGCACGCCCGTACGCTCGATACGAAAGCGACGGACGTCATCGATGGGAGCGACGACATCGAAGAAGAGCGGCGGCTCCTTTACGTCGGCGTGACGAGGGCCCGCGAGCAGCTCGCGGTGTCCCGCGCGAAGTCTCGGATGATGCGGGGCAAGCCTATTGCCCGGACGCCGAGTCGCTTCTTGATGGATGTGCCGCCCGAGCTCTTCGACGAGCAAGAGGTCACCGCCGAGGTGCCGACGACGGCGAGAGAAGCGGCGGCGAACGCGGGCGCGATCCTGGCGCTCTTGCGGTGAAGGCTACGGGAAGACGCGCCTTTTCCCGCGTGACGTGTTCGAGCGCCTGCGCGAGCTTCGTGCGGATACCAGGCCGACCAGGACGAGAGGCGCGAAGAACCGCCAATCTTTCCCCGTTTCAGTCCCCTGCACGCTGCTGCACCCCCCGCCCTGGCTACACGCGCTGGTCAAGCAATTCAGCGTCCCGCCGCAGCCGTCGGGAATCACGGCGCACGTTTCGTGCTGCGCCGCGCAGGTCGTTGGAACGCACGGAGTTCCCGCGCCATCCGCAGAAATCGAAGCGTCCACGATCGCGGAAGAACTGGCTTCGGGAAGCGGGGACCCCTGCGCAGGCGGGCTGCTCTGCGAAGGAGCCGGACTGCTCTGGGTAGGTGGCGGGGCGCTCTGCGTGGGCGGTGCTCCGCAATTAGACGGCTCGTTGAACGACGGCAGACACGCGTCGGGCACGTCGCCAAAGGTGTCCCCACCCATGAGATTGAGGTCGAAGCCCCCGTCGGGAGCGTCGATGAGGCTTGGAACGGGGACTCCGGGGATTTCTTGTCCAATGATGATTTGCCAGTCGGAGCTGTCCACGAGATCGCTCGGCTGCAAAAGCTGTGGGGGCGCACAGCACGATCCGGAAACGGGCGTCGGCGAAACAATTTGGCTGTTTTGATCGTTCAGGTTCCCGCACGCTCCCCCGTCGCCGTGGGGGCCGTAGCAAAGCTGATAAGCGTCCCATCGCGAGTCGACGGGAAACCGGTATCGCGCCATCTGCGCGCTCACGCCCGGCGAGAGCGAGAACGTCATGCAGCCGATCGGCTCGGTCGGGCCCGCGTGCATGGGATCGGTCGAGGACGGAGCGTCGAGGCACAGGCCGAGCCACGCAGGCGATGCCGTGCTCGACCACTTGAGGTACCCGTCCGTGCCTGCGGGGAAGGAAGTGCTGTAAACCGCCGGCGGTATTCCGTACTCCCAGCCGGCCTCGCAATAGTCGCCGGGCGCCCGCATCACGTTGGGGTCCGAACAGGAAGGGGCAAACGGAAATGGGTAGGAGCCATCGAGGTCCCAGCCGTCCGACCGAAAGGCGGCCCAAAACACGGACAGCTCGGCGCCCCACGCCGTCAGCGCGCAGGAGGAGGATTGTGAGACGCAGGCACCGTCCGCGGCGGCGATTTCGCAGCAAGAATAGATGTTGGCGGAGGCTCCGCTGCAAACGAGCAGAGAGCCGATGATGCTCGCGAGAGCGACAAGATGGCGCATTTTCACGCTTCCTTCTTCCTATGTTTCATTCCCGCGATCGCGAGACCGATTACACTCAGGAGCATGCCGAGTCCGATGCTGGTGCCACCGGGGGTCGCTGGGATGCCCACCGCAAGGCAATGATTTTGATCGATCGACGAGCAGTATTGACCGGCAGGACACGAACCGCAGTTTAATGGCGCGCAGTTGCCATTTGGAATGAAGC
>JBAULD010000716.1:0-9488 GCA_049578005.1 Polyangiaceae bacterium | reverse complement strand
GCCAAAAGCGATGGCGCGCTCGATCACGATAGCGCCCTTCCTGCGAGGTGAGTCACGATTGCGGCGAGGCTACGAGTCGTGAGAAGAGCGCTTTCGCGTTCGCCCACGTTCGCCGAGGGATCTTCGGGAACGCATTCATACGTGGCATTCAAGTTCGCACCTTCCAGCGAAGCGTGGAGTTCGCGATGATCCGATCGTTCCGTGCTCGAGACGATCACGACGCGCCGCGCCTTGGGCGGAGGATTGGCCGCGAGGTCGATTCGGCTCACCGCAGCTCGGAGCTTGGCAGAGAACGGGAAACCAACTAGCTCGTCGCCACCGGCGGTCGTCGGATGGAGCAGTCGGAGGCTGTCTCTGGCGTGCAGTGCCTCGAGCTCCTCGATGTAGCGCTTACCGCGAACGACGGGCTCCCAGAGGATTAATTGTTCGGCTGCGAGGCCGTCTGCACAGGCGAGCGCGGCGAGGGTCGCCCCGAGGCGCATTCCGACGATAGAGACCTTGATCGTTGCCGAGGCGTCACGCAGCTCCTGCGCGGCAAGAGCCACGTCTTCCAGCCAGTTTTCGATCGTGCCATCCACCGTCTCGCCCCAGGAGTCGCCCGTGCCCGACCAATCGAACCGAAGAACGTGAAATCCTTCGCGCGAGAGCGAGCCGGCGAGGCGACGAAAGGCCCAATGGGCCATATTGTATTCCTGCACCCCCGGATAGCAGAGCAGCACCGCCGAGGGGCGACCCTTCGCAGCTTGTGGGGGGCCGTGAACACCAAAGAGCGGGCGGGACGAACTCCCGAAGTAAGCCGGCTTCATCCGCTAACAATGAACTATAGCAGCAGTGTCTGCGTGGTAGCGTAAACATTTGAGCGAGGAGCCTGATGTCCAACTCGACGCAGCCCAACCAAGCGGCGAATCTCCCGATGCACGACCCCTTCGCGGGCCCGGCCATATTGAAGACGGTCTCGACGACCGAGCCTCAACGCGAGATCTGGACGGCAGCCCAGATCGGTGACGACGCCTCGCTCGCTTACAACGAGTCCATCACATTGTGGATGCGGGGGCCGCTCAATCTCGACGCCCTCCGGGCGTCGTTCGGGGACGTCGTGGCGCGTCACGAGGCGCTCCGCTCGACGTTCGACGACGCGGGACTCGCGATGATTGTCGGGGCGGACAGCGCGCTCGACTTCGAAGTCATCGACGCGAGCGTCCAATCCCAGACTTCGAGAGAGGCCGACTGGAATGCACTCCTCGAGCGAGAGGTGACCCAGACGCTCGACCTCGTCCGGGGACCGCTCGCGCGAGTCAAGGCATACCGCGTCGGTCCGGACGAGCACCGAGTGACCTTCACCGCGCACCACATGGTCTGCGACGGTTGGTCGACGGCCGTCGTGGTGCGCGATTGGGCCGCGTATTACTCGGCCCGCGTGTCGGGGACCGCGGCTGAGCTGGCGCCCGCCGATGCGTTCAGCTCATACGTAGACGAGGGGACGAGCGTCGAGAACGCCAAACTTGCCGCCGCGGACGAGGTGTACTGGGTGGAGCGCTTTGCTTCGGACATTCCCGTTCTCGAGTTGCCGCCCGATCGGCCGCGCCCGCGCCTCAAGACGTTTGCCTCGCGACGAGAAGACCTCGTCCTCGACCAGGGGCTCGTGCGGGAGCTGCGCCGGGTCGGGAGCGCCGACAAGGCGAGCCTCTTTGTGACGCTGTTCGCCGGCTTCGAAGCCCTCCTCGCCCGTTTGTCCGGACAGGCCGACATCGTCGTGGGCATCCCGGCCGCGGGCCAGTCCATCGGCGGTCACGAATCTTTGGTGGGCCACTGCGTCAACATCCTGCCTCTTCGAGGGCGAGTCGACTTCGAGAGGCCGTTTCGCGCGCTCGTCGCCGATGCGCGCGGCGTCGTCCTCGAAGCGTACGATCACCAGCGGTGCACGTTCGGCAGCCTGCTCAAACGGTTGCCGCTTGCTCGGGACCCGAGTCGTCTGCCGCTCGTATCCGTCCTCTTCAACGTCGATCGCGGAATGGCCCCCGAGTCGATACAGTTCAAAGAGCTCCACACCGAGCTGACCACCAACCCGCGCCATTTCGAGAATTTCGACGTGTTCCTGAACGCCGTCGAGCTCGGCGGCAAGGTCACGCTCGAATGCCAGTACAACACGGACCTTTTCGACCGCGACACGGTGGCGCGTTGGCTGGCGTGCTATGCGCGATTGCTTCGCTCGGTCTGCGAGCGCCCGGACGAGCGGGTCGGCTGGCTCAAGATCCTCCCCGACGAGGAGCTGGCCCGCTTGGACGCCCACAACGCCGAAACGCGGCGCCCGTACGAGCCTTACGCCCGGGTCGATGAGCTCATCGCAGCACAGGTTGCTCGAACACCGGCGGCCGTGGCGGTCGAGCAGCAAGATGTCCGGCTGTCTTACGCCGAGCTCGACTCGAAAGCCGAAGCATTGGCGTGGCAACTGCGCGCTCTCGGCGTTGGTCCCGGCTCGCTCGTCGGCCTTTGTGTCGAGCGGTCGCCCGAAATGGTCGTGGGCCTCCTGGGTATCCTCAAGGCCGGAGGGGCGTACGTGCCCCTCGATCCCGCTTATCCCATCGAGCGGCTCTCGTTCATGGTGCGCGACTCGCGCATGACGACGCTCGTCACGCAAGGGCGCCTCCGCGCGGAGCTTCCTCTCGATGTCAAAGACGTGGTGCTTCTCGAGCACGTCGCGCCGCGCAAAGACCCCATGCCCGCTTTTGGGGGCGCCGCGACGAACGACCCCGCGTACGTCATCTACACGTCCGGTTCGACCGGAACACCCAAGGGCGTTCTCGTACCCCACCGCGCGGTCGTGAACTTTCTCGCGAGCGTGCGAGAGGCACCGGGCCTCGATGCCGACGACGTTCTCTTGGCCGTCACGACACTGTCGTTCGACATTGCCGTGCTCGAGCTGTACTTGCCCCTGACGGTCGGCGCCAAAGTCGTCATCGCGTCGCGCGAAGTGGCGAGCGACGGCGCGGCGCTGCTCGCCGCCGTGCGCGCCCACGGTGTCACCTTCATGCAGGCGACGCCGTCGACGTGGCGTCTGCTCCTGGCGGCCGGATGGTCGCGAGAGGAGCCAATCAAAGTCTTGTGCGGCGGCGAGGCGCTCCCGATCGACCTGGCACGCGAACTCGTGAGGCGCTCGCCGAGCGTGTGGAACATGTACGGCCCAACCGAGACGACCGTGTGGTCCACCCGATGGCGCGTCGACGAACGCGCCGACCGCATTCTCATCGGAAAACCGTTGGCGAACACCGATCTCTACGTCCTCGACGCGCGCGGCCAGCGTGTTCCCACCGGCGTCGTCGGGGAGCTCTTCATCGGAGGAGCCGGCGTGACACTGGGGTACCACGATCGCCCAGAGTTGACCCGCGAACGCTTCCTGCCCGACCCCTTTCGAGGTGGCGACGCGCGGATGTACAAGACCGGTGACCTCGCGCGCATCCTCGCCGATGGGAACGTCGAGTGCCTTGGCCGCAACGACAGCCAGGTCAAGCTCCGGGGCTTTCGCATCGAGCTCGGTGAGATCGAGAACGTTCTCGCCCAGCACGCCAGCGTGCTGCAGGCGGTCGCAATCGTTCGGGAGGATCGTCCCGGTGACGCCCGCCTCGTTGCGTATACGTCCCTGCGTCCAAACGCCTCGGCAAGCGACGCGGAGCTGAGGACGCACCTCAAGAAGACCCTTCCCGAGTACATGCTCCCGCAGCATTTCGTTCAGCTCGACCGCATCCCGCTCTTGCCGAATGGCAAGGTCAACCGGCGAGCGCTTCCCGTGCCGGACCTGACGCAGGTACGCACGGGGGAGGACTTCGTCGCTCCCCGCACGCCAACCGAGGAGATGCTTGCGACCCTTTGGCAAGAAGTCCTCGCGATCGGCCGCATCAGCGTCCACGACGATTTCTTCGCGCTCGGAGGTCACTCGCTCCTCGCCACGCAGGTCATCGCGAGACTCCGCCGTGATCGAGGAGTCGAAGTCAGCTTCCGGAAGATGTTCGAGGCGCCCACGATCGAGAAGCTCGCGGCCGTGATCGACGCGTCGGGCGCCGCTTCGGTCGCGCCCCAGAGTCGCATCGTCGCGCGCGGCGGCAGCACGGCTCGCCTGTCGGTCGCTCAACGCCGCATGTGGCTTCTCGAAGAGATGGACCCGGCGCAGCGCGCTTCGCACAACCTATGTGCGAGCTGGAGGCTGGACGGACCGCTCGACGCCGGCGCCCTACAGCGCGCGGTCGACGAGATTGCGCGGCGACACGAAATGCTGCGCGCGAATTTCATCGCAAAAGACGGTGAGCCCACGCAAAGGATCCACGCCGACCGAACCGTTCCGCTTCGGCTTGTCGACTTGCGGCAAGAGCGGGAGCCGCTTGCGGTGCTGTCGGCCGATCGCGACGCGCAGGCGACGATTCCGTTCGATCTCGCCGCCGACCCGCTCATCCGCATCACGCTCTACAAGCTCGCAGACGATCGCCACGTCGTGTCCACGGTTCAGCACAACATCATTTGGGACGGGTGGTCCTTCGACATCTTCCTCCGCGAGCTCTCCGCGCTCTACGGCGCCTTTGCTCGAGGTGAGCCGTCCCCGCTTGCGCCGCTGCCGATCGCGTACACCGATTTCGCCGAGTGGCAGCAGGAGTGGATCGGCAGTCCCGAATTCGAGAAGGCGGCCTCGTTCTGGCGCACGCAGCTCTCCGGCGGGGTTCTTCCGCTTGATTTCCCGACCGATGCCCCGCGAAAAGGGACGAGGTCGCAGGCGGGCGCCAGCGAAGGCGTTCACGTCAGCACCGCTCGCGCCGACGCGCTCTCCGCGCTCGCCCGGGAGAACAGCGCGACGCTGTTCATGGTGGTCTTCGCCGCCTATTGCGCGCTCCTCTACCGTCACACCGGGCAGCGAGAACTCCTCGTCGGGATTCCGATGCGCGCTCGGACGCGACCCGAGCTCGAAGACTTGATCGGTCCCTTCGTCAATGTCGTCGCGCTTCGTACGAAGCTGACCGCTTCGATGACTTTCCTGGAGCTGCTCGAGGCGGTGCGCGAGGGAACGTTCGACGCGTTCGGTCACCAGGAAGTCCCGATCGACGCGCTCGGGATCCGGCCGCCCATGCTCCGGGCGCTGTTCTCGCTTCAAGATGCGCGCTCGCGACCGGTCCAGCTCGGCGATCTGAGCGTCACCCAAGAGCACGCCCTCGCCCCCGTCGCGGCCAGCGAATTGATGTTGTGGGCCATGGAGAGCAAGTCGTCGCTGCTTCTGATGCTCAACTTCGCGACGGACCTCTTCCACGCGTCGACGGCCCGGCGGCTCCTGCGCGAGCTCGACACGTTGCTTCAGGAAGTTCAGCGCGATCCACGTCAGCGCGTCGGGTCGATCCCCATTCTTCCGGCCGACGAACGCGAAGCCATCGCCCGTGCGGGCGGCGAGGCTGCCGGAAGCGCTCCGGACGACATCCTCTCCTTGATCCGTCACGCGGGCGAGCTGGCTCTGGAGTCGGTCGCCATCCAGTGCGAAGACAGGATGCTCTCGTACGGCCAGTTGCTCCTTCGCGCCCGTGCATTCGCCGGTGACCTCGCGTCCCGGGGCGTAGTGGCCGGGTCGCGCGTCGCCGTGCGCGTGCCGAAGGCCGACGACCGTTTGGTGGCCATGCTCGCGGTCTTTGGCCTGGGGGCGTCGTGCGCGCTGAGCGATCGAGATCAAGCGACGCTCGTCGTGAACGACATCGCCGAACGACCCGAGTCCGGCGCCGGCTCATCGGCGTCCGCGCGAGCGGTCGCCTACGTCGACCAGGGCGTCGCTGTCCATCAGGGCGCGCTCGCTCTATCGCTTCGTGCTGTCGCGAGCGCGATCGAGATGCACCCGGGCGACGTCGTGGTGGTGAGCAGTGGGCTCGACTGCGCGAGCGGCGTATGCGCCGCGCTACTTCCTCTCGTTACCGGGGCGCGGCTCGTGCTCTGCTCGACCGAGGATCCGGACGCCCTCGTAACCGCAGTGGAGGCTTCGAAACCCGCCTCCGTAGTCCTTGCCTCGCCCGCTACGTTTCGGGCGATCCCGGAGATCCACGCGGCCGTCTCCGTCGTCTTCGGTAATCCGTCGATCCCACTTCGTTCCAAGCTCGCCGCGGGATCGGTCGCAGCCTTCGTCGCACCCACATGCAACGCGCTCGGCCTTCCCGCGAGTATCCACCGCGTTTCGCCGGACGAGAGTCTGCGCTTGCTGGGCCGTCCTCTCGCCGGAATGCGCTGGCTCGTCGTCGACGCGCAAGGACAAACGGCCCCCCTCGGCGTAGCCGGCGAGCTACACATCGACCTCGCCGGTGAAGCCCGCGCAACAGGCGATCGCGTTCGGCTCTCGGCGGACGGCGTCTTCGAGCATCTGGGCCGCCTCGACGGTCGGGTAGACCTGGACGGCCTGGTCGATCTCTCCCAGATCGCGGCGGCTCTCAAGTCGCATACGGCGGTCGAAGACGCCTGCGCGGCAGTGCGCGACGATCCTGCTGGCGAAAGCCGAATCGTCGCGTACTGCGTTCCGCGGCCGGGCGCCTCGTACACCGAGACCGAGCTTCGCAAACACGTCCGCGACGCGATGGGCGACCGGCACGTGCCCCGCATGTTCGTGGAGCTCGACGCTTTGCCGCGTGACGCAGCCGGTGCGGTCGACGACGAACGCCTCCCGTCCCCGTACGCGCTGTCCGTCGTGCACGAGTACCGAGGACCGCGCACGGAAGCGGAGAAGTACATCGCTTCGGTCTGGCAGGAGGCCCTCGGCGTGGCTCGTATCGGCGTCCACGACAACTTCTTTGATCTCGGAGGCCACTCGCTCCTCTGCTTCCGCATCATCGCCCGGATCGAGCGGGACACCGGCAAGCGCGTGAGTCCCCGCGTCGTACTCTTGAACACGCTCGAGCAGCTCGCGACCGAGCTCGAGGGAGCAGGAGTGGCGCACGATCGGCCCGCCCCTGTCGCGCAATCGGCCGGAGAAGTAGAGACCAGCGACGGCAAGCCGCGCGCCAGGGACCTCTTCGGACGCCTCAGGGGCTTCCTGAAGCGTTGACCGCGGGCGCGAGCTCCCGTTCGAACCAGCTGACGAGGTGGTCGCGGTACGGGCCGGGTTCTCGCGCGTCGAAGTCGCCGTGACCGCTGCTCGGAAGAATCAGGAGCGATTTTCGCGCGGTCGCGGCTTCGTACACCTCTTCGCTCAGCGCTCTCGGTACGACGGGGTCGTGGTCGCCGGCAATGACCAGAAGCGACCTGCCCCCGAGCGCGCGCAGGGCGTCGAGCGCCCGCAACGGGCCCTCGGGCATCAGCGCCCGGTCTACCCACAGAGCCACTTGCTGGGTGACCGGGCCCCAGCGCGCGTACTCTGCGCGCGTCTGCGTCTCGCTGTCGGCGAACGGCGAAACCAACACGAGTGTGCGGACGGCTGCGTCGTCAGCAGCCTCGGTCGCCAGGAGGGCGGCACCCGCGGAGACCCCGAACGCGCCGATCCGCGCGGGATCGACGTCGGGCTGCACAGACGCAAATTGTACGGCGGCGCGAATGGCGCCCCGTTCGCTGCTTCCGTAGGTCAGGCGCCCGCCGCTCTCTCCGTGTCCGGGCCAGTCGAACAGCAGTGCACCGAAGCCCGCGTTCGCCAGCGCGCGTGCCTCGGCCGCGACGTGACTCCGGTCACCCCCCGACCCGTGAACGAGAACGACCGCAGCGCCGTTACGCGACGGAACGTACCATCCTCGCATCGTGGCTCCCCCCGAGTTGAAGGCCACGTCGCGCATCTCGAAAATGTCCGCAAGATCCGGCGGGCGCGCCACGGGCCCGCGCCGTGGCCGAAACGTCGCCGCTTCGGCCATCGCGGCGCGCCCGACATGGAACACGACGAGTGTGCCGAGCAGCGTCAGTGCGCCGCCCGCGGCACGTCGGAACCAGGGCCTCACGGTCCGCCGGGACTATTCACCTTCAAGTACTTGCTCGGGTCGCTCGGGTTCGCGACGAACCAGGCCGGCTTGCCGTCGACGTCGCGACCGAGCCGAGCACCGGGCAGGGGGGGGCGACTCGCGTCGAAAATGCCGTTTTCTACCTTTGCTTTCGGCTCCGGGAGAAAGCCGCTCTCTTGCATTTCGGCGACCGCCGACTTGAACGCCGAAACGATGACGTCCACGTCCGCTTGCGTATGGGCGGTCGTGAAGAAGCACGGAAATCCGTCCATGATGTGAATGCCGCGGTCGCGCAGCATGACGAAGAGGAGGTCACCCCAGGGGTGTTCCTCCGTATAGAACGTCTTCCAGAGAGATCCGAAATACCGGATTTCGAGCGGAGCCTCGGCCTGTTTGAAAAACGCGTTGAGCTCGGAGGCGAGCCGCTCGGCCTTCGCGTTCGTCTCTCGCTGCAGCGCCGGCCCCTTCTCCTTCAGGTGAAGGAGCACGGCCTTCACCGCCGCCAGCGCCAACGGATGCCGGACGAACGTACCGGCGAAGTACGTCACTCCCACCGTCGGAACCGACGCGTCGCCGAACTGCCAGAAGCCGCCGTCGAGCGCGTCCATGTACGCGCGCTTTCCGGCGATGACTCCCACCGGCAGTCCCCCGCCGATCACTTTCCCATAGGACGCGAGGTCTGCCCTCACGCCGAAATACTCTTGCGCGCCGCCCGGGCACGTCCGGAATCCGGTGATGACCTCGTCGAAGATCAATACCGTGCCCGCTTGCTCGGTGATCTTGCGGAGTTCGTGCAAATACTCGCGCGGCTGAAAATCCGGCCGGCGGCTCTGAACCGGCTCGACAATGATCGCAGCGAGCTGGTTTGCTTCCGAGCGCAGGATCTCGAGTGACTCCGGCGTTCCGTAGTCGAGCACCAAGACGTTCTCGGCGGTCGATCGCATGATGCCGGGAGCCGCCGGGATAGCCTTGCGCTTCTTGGTGCCTCGGACGATGACTTCGTCGAAGATGCCGTGGTAACTCCCGGTAAATAGGGCGATTTGGCTTCTTCCGGTCACCGTGCGGGCGATCCGCATCGTGCCCATGACCGCCTCGCTGCCCGTGTTGCAAAACGCCGCCCGGTCGAAGCCCGTGAACTCGCAAATGAGCTTGGCGCACTCACCCGCCAACGGGGTCTGCGGACCGATCTCGTGGCCCGTTCGAAGTTGCTCTTCGATCGCCTTGGTCACGAATTCGGGCTGCCAGCCGAACAGGTTGCATCCGAATCCCATGTTCGTGTCCAAATACTCGTTTCCGTCGAGGTCCCAGAGCCGCGGCCCCGCGGAGCGCTTGATGACGATCGGGTAGACGAGCTCCTTGATGGCCGGTCGGAAGCCGGTGACGACGCGCGGGTCGGCCATCGTGCTCCGGTTCTCCTGGGTCCACTGCTTGGACGCCTTGGTCCGCGAGGTGTAGCGGCGGGTCAATGCATCGAGTCGCGCGCGCTGCCTCGGTGAAAGCTCTTGGGAGTTGAGCGAGATGCGCGCGATCGCGCCGAACGGCTTCTTCGTGATCTCGGCC
>JBAULD010000715.1:0-3244 GCA_049578005.1 Polyangiaceae bacterium | reverse complement strand
TGGGAACGAAGGTTCTCCGAGCTCGTCCTGCCGCGCTTTCGTCCGGCGACCGTCGAGCGGTACCAGCGGCTCTTCGAAGCCGACCTGCAGGGCGCTCTCGGGAGCGTACGCCTCGATGCGATCGGGGCTCCCGAGTCCGCGCGCTTCAGGCGCGCGTCCTCGAACGCGGTACGGACCCGCGACCGCAGCTTGCGCTCTTGCGGACCGTGATGCGGGAGGCGTTCGAGCAGGCAGCGCATCTACCGGGCCTTCGTGGCGCTCCAGCGCAAGCTGGGCATCACGCCGACCTGGTCGTTTCACAGTCTGCGGCATTCCTTCGGCACGCACGCGACCCGGAGCGGCGCTTCGGTCGAGGCGGTGCGCGAGATGATGGGGCACTCGGACCTGGCGAGCACCGCGCGCTACCTGCACGCGACGTCGCAGGACAAGGTCCGGGCAATCGCGCTACTGGCGGGCAATTGGGGGGAAACGCCGTAGGGCCGCTTGTCGCGAAGGTATGGAAAACGCTTCGCTTCTTAGAATCGTTGAGCGGGAGAAGGGATTTGAACCCCTACGGCTCACGACGCCGGGTTGACGACGCAGCGCAAAGACTGACCAGTCGTTGGCCGTTCACGTCCGCGTGGCGCCCGGATACGCATCGAGGCCGTAGAGTCGTCCATCGGCCTCCGCGTCCCCGCCAGCGGTTCTCCCCCCCGATCGGGGCCGCCCCGGGTGACAAACGCCCCGTCCCGCGCTAGTCCTTGCGTCCCACCGTGAGCGACTTCACCATTCAACCGAACGCGCACGTCACGCTCGACTACGAGCTCCGTGACGACGACGGCGACCTCCTCGACGCGAGCGAAGGCGAAGATGGGGAGCCCATCCGCTACGTCCACGGCTACGGCATGCTGGTGCCCGGCCTCGAAGCCGCGCTCGTGGGGCTCAAGATTGGCGACGAGCGCGACGTCGTCGTCCCCTCCGAGGCGGGCTACGGCGAATACGACGAGAGCCTCGTCCTCGAGGTCGACCGCGGCGAGCTCCCGGACCCGAAGGCGGTGGTCGTGGGCGACGAGCTCGTCGCCGAGTCGCCCGACGGCGACGAGTTCACGCTGAACGTGGTCGAAGTGCGCGACGACGTGGTCGTCGTCGACGCCAACCACCCGCTCGCCGGGATGACGCTCCGCTACCACGTGAAAGTGCGCGAAGTGCGCCTCGCAACCGACGACGAGATCGAACGCGCCGCCTCCGACCTCGACGAAGCGCACGAGCACGTCCACGGCCCCGACTGCGACCATACCCACGAGCCGATGACGCTCGGGGGCGGCAAGCGCCCGAGCTGACTGCGAACGACGACACGGACCAACGCACAGGAGCGAGACGACCAATGGCCAGCGGTAGCACCACGAAGACCATCAACCCGTGGGAGTGGGACGTTCGCGTGCGCGAGCGCAACATCCGAAAAGGCATCTTCGACGAGAAGGACGTAGAAAAGCACATCGCGCAGCTGCCGGACGTCGCCGATCAGGCAGAGTCGATCGGCCTGGCCCAGCCCGCGCTCGGCGGGCGAGACGACTGAGGGCCGAATCCCGTGGTCGACGCCAACGCGAAAGACCCGAAGCACGAACACGCCGAATCGTTGCCGCGCGTCGATTTCGCGACCTTCGTTCTGTCGTTGAGCCATTCGGCTCTCATGCATCTCGGCGAGGCGCCAAACCCCGAGACGGGGGGTGTCGAGAAGGACCTTGCGCTCGCGCGCCAGACGATAGACCTCATCGCGATGCTCGAGGAAAAGACGAAGGGCAACCTCACCGGCGACGAAGAGCGGCTGATCGGTCAGATCCTCTTCGACCTGCGCATGCGCTACGTCGAACTCTCCAAGACCAAGTGATGGTGCGGGCGCTGGGGCTTTTGGGAGCGAGCGTCCTCGCCGTGTCGGGATGTCACGCGCGCGCGCTGACGTTCGACGACGCGGGCCCGGGTCTGCCGCCGGGGGCGGCCGTTCTTCCGAGCGGCGCTACGCTGGTCGCCCCGCCGACCCCTCCCGCGAATACCGCGGCGGCGATCGTTCGGGCGGAGCCCGTGAGCCTGGCTCCCATCGTTCACGCCGCGGACCCGAGTGTCGTCACCATCAACACCGTGACCGAAGAAGTGGAAGTGTCGCCGTTCACGCACCGGCGCCGGGCGACCCAGACACGGGGACTAGGATCCGGGTTCATCATCGACAAGAGCGGCATCATCCTCACGAATAACCACGTCGTCGAGCGGGCCTCCATCGTTCAGGTGAAGCTGTCGGACGATCGCGAGTTTCCGGGCACGGTCGTCGGCACCGACCCCCCGACCGACATCGCCGTCGTGCGCATCGACGCGAAAGACATCCGCGCGCTTCCGCTGGGGGACTCCGACGCGATGGACGTCGGCGATTGGGTCGTTGCGATAGGCAATCCGTTCGGTCTCTCGCATACCGTGAGCGCGGGAATCATCAGCGCCAAAGGGCGTACGAACCAAGACGTGAAGCTCGACCCAGCCGGCGTCTACGATTTCATCCAGACCGACGCTTCGATCAACCCCGGCAACTCCGGCGGCCCGCTCTTGAATCTCAAAGGCCAAGTCGTGGCGATGAATGCGGCGATTCGCGGCGACGCCCAGGGGATCGGTTTCGCGATCCCCATCAATATGATCAAGCAGCTCTTGCCGATGCTGCTCCGCGACGGCCATGTCACGCGGAGCGCCCTCGGAGTGCGCATCATCGACGTCCACGAACTGACGGGCGACGAGCGCCAAGCCCTCAAACTTCCCGAGGGGGAGAAGGTGGCCGGGGCCGTGATCGAGTACGTCGTCAAAGAGGGCGCGGCCGACCGCGCCGGTCTCGCGCCGGGCGACATCATCGTTGGATTCGACGGTCAGCCCATCGAGCGCTCGACCCAGCTCCAGTGGCTCGCGAGCACGGCCGGCGTAGGACGCTCGGCTACGGTGCGCGTGCGCCGCGCCGCGAAGGTGTTCGACATCAGCCTGACGTTGGGCCCGCTGAACGAAAGGGTTCACTGAGGGCCGCCCGCATCGTGATAACCGTACAGGTGCCCGGGCCAGCGCAGGATCGGCCGCCGTGGAAGAGCGTCGCGATCATCGCCGCCGTCGGTTTCGTGGTCGGGGTGGCGTGGCCAAGGCTGGCGGGCGTGCGCCTGGGTCCGAGCCTCCCCGAGGCCCCCTCGGCGTCTCCGGCTGCCTCCGTCTCCGCACCGCCCGCGCCTGCCGCACTGCCCTCGCC
>JBAULD010000714.1:0-18505 GCA_049578005.1 Polyangiaceae bacterium | reverse complement strand
TCCGTTATCGAGACGGCTCACGATGAAGCGGGTACGACTGCTGAATGTCGTAGCTAGTGAACATGAGTCCACGCGGACTCTTACAAGGTCAGTGCCGACCTTGGTGAGAACGACTTGACCGATCTTGATGTCTTGCTGCTTCATGGTTAGACCATCCACCCTTGTGTGCGCATCATGGCTTCCAAGTCGCGCGGGTTGCACTCTTCATGGCTATCGAATGCCGAGACCACGTTCGTATAGTGAATCACTCCCGATCTCCCGATGCGCTACCTCGTACGTCGCCAGAGGAACGAAGCCCCCTAGCAGGAAACCGAGAGCGGTCGCCAGACGCGCTTTCGGACGCAAGGCTACCTTGACCTGAGAAACGACTCCCGGCGCGTCTGAGGGGCGTTTCCGCTCGGAAGAAGGCCCCCTTCGCGGGGTAACCTCGATGACTTTCAGTTGCGCACCCGATTGACGAGCCATCAGAGCACCACCTTCGCCAAGATCTTCTTCGACCGCACAAGATGACCCTTTTCGTCGAGCACAAGAGTCTCCAAACTGAATAGTGGTCGACCGACCCACACCTTCCGACCATCCACTTCGACGGTCCGAATATCCCTCACACGATCTTGGCCAATGCGTTCGAGCACCGCACGCGGCGGAACGTTGTCCTCCGGTTTCACGATGCGAAGCCGTCCGTCCTTGATCCACTGCGCAACGTAAAGAAGCGATCCGGCGTTGTCATTACCGTCGCCAATCACGTTCGCGTGATCCGCATCGTTCGGAAAACCGCGGACGATCTTCACGTTGTAATAAACGTGCGCGTCTCGCCCCGGAATGATCCCCCACTTGCCGCGCACCGCTGCTTCGCCCTCATCGATGAGAGTCACGCCATCCGGAACCGCGGCTGCACACCAGGCC
Source organism: Polyangiaceae bacterium (assembly GCA_049578005.1). GTDB lineage: Bacteria > Myxococcota_A > Polyangia > Polyangiales > Polyangiaceae > Palsa-1150. Next base: position 17,602 of record JBAULD010000714.1, on the reverse strand, counting down.
CATTCCGCATCGCGTCGTTCCTCCACAAGCACCGATTCACGCCGCTGTTTCTCCGCTCGCACTTCATCGTAGCGAAGACCGCGAGACTCGAACGTATCAAAATCTTCAAGGTCCGCGTCTGTAGCCGTCGTTTGAAGCCACACGATCCCCGCATCGTGCTTCGCCTTGCGGTCGTTGTCCGCCGCGACCGAAGCCGCGATACGCGCCTGCGAGCGCGCTTCTTCGACCCGAGGATCTTCCTCCCAAGAAGGATGCAAACCCGATCCGTAACGACTCGTCTGGTAGACGTAGTTACTCGGTTCGATGACGACTCGGCGAAGCACCTTGCCATATAAGGTTCCACACGCTTCGATCGTCTGAGTACCAAACCCATCGTAAGCTTCCGGCGCAGTCGTCCACACAATCCGCCACGTTGCGATCAAGAGCTCACGGCGTCCTTCCGCGTACGCGGCTTTGATCGGTTCAGAATCGAAAGACGTGTCAATGAGATCCTGAACCTCATCACTGGCCGTCCACTTTCCCCAGTCGATCCCAGCGCACCCCGCTTCACGCGCCAACTTCACAAGCTTCTCAGCGTTCGTCATGGCCGCAGCCTCCTTCCAACACTTGAAAGATAATCACCCGGACAAGCGAGGCTGTCGGTTCGGTTCTCTGTGTTGTTCATGTTGTTCTCTTCTTGTACGGCCAATCGCGGAAGAAGTAAAGATAGTGCGTGAATTATTGTGATGCCATGTAGGTAGCCAAGCCGCCCTTGACTGCTACGGCTGCGTACATCTTGCAGGATTCATAATCCGTGCCATCGCAGGGAGCTGGCGTAGTGGGCGCTGACGAGACGCGCTGTGTCGGAGCCTCGGTTGCTCGGATAGTTTCCGAAACACCGGACGGAGTCCAGGTGGAGGAGACGATGACCTTGAGCATGATGCATGATGGTACGGACGGTCTTCGAGTAAGTGAAGGACTGGAGCAATAATTCTTGAATTAGGTCGTAGAATGTAGGCTATGCAATCTCCTTGACAATACGCTTAGAAAGTGCTTCGAGCGGATCCCCCATCCCTCGGACGATGGCGACTTCGCGCCAGTGCTCTGCGTTATCGTTGTATGGCTTGGCGACCGACATTCCAAATTCCCGGTAAGCGACTTCGGCGACGGCACGTTGCTGGACTGCCATATATCGTTCGGAAGGATTCTTATCGGTCTCTTGACCTGGGCGGTACTCATCCCAAATGGCGTCTCGTATCTTCTTTCGGAGCGAATACCAATGAGGTTTACACATGAAGAGTTTGGGAGGTACTTCAACATTGCAACCGTGAGCGTGACATTCATGAGTCATAACCAAATCTCCGCTTCTTCTGGTGGGAAGTCTGGTAATGGGACTGTTATTCCTTTCATCTCATGTCGACTGTCTTCCTGATATTCCCAATTGCCGTCCGTGAGGAAGGAGTGGCAGTGGACATCTCTTGTGACTATCTTTCTCTCTTTCTTGTCCCATCTTGCAATAGCGTGCGCCAGCATTGAAGCTCGGAACGTGGGTTTCTCCATATCGCCATTGAACGTCCAGCGATTATCGAATGTATGTGGGCCGTCGCACGCTGGACACCAAGCAAGCCACGCGTAATGGCTACCATCACTATAGCGTCGCTGGTGAAGTTTCACTGTATCCCCCTTACTCCTTCGTAGGTGGCGGCAACTTGGATAGTGGATATTCGAGCGGGTCTCCCTCGTCGTTATCGAATGCGCGCTTGCGCCATTTTTCCGCATCTTCGATATACGGTTTGGCGACGGCGCCTCCGTAGCAAAGAAACGTGACCTCGGCGAGAGTTCGGTGGCGTACGGCAATACGGCGAAGACTGCCGGCTTTCTCTTTGGCAAGAGCAAGGATAAGTTCCTTACGTACGTAGCGCGCGTGCGCGAGACACAAGAAATGAAGTGGGGGTTTGCACGTTTGCTTCAGAGTTATCCCGTCGAAGCATCCGTCCACATAGCAGATATGACGTTCGGAGGTTATCGACTGAGTAGATTTGCACTCTTGACAAAGAGGAATGTTCTTCCGCCATTCGGTAAGTTCTTCCTTGAATGCAATGGGCTTGTCGAGGATAAATTCCGTAACCCGCGCACACTCGTGGCATATGACATCCACGTGGAAGTAAACGATGGGAAGTTTCTTATCGTCTTTGGACATAGGAACTATCCGTCTTCCCAGTCCGAACGAATGGACCTAAGACCGCCACTTTTGCCGCACTTCGGACAAGGCTTTCTTGACACGAGCGTCCAGCTTATTCCGTCTCGAACCGCTTTGGCGTGACTTTGAAATGTGACGCCGCAACTGCATTCGCAATGGGATTCGGGGTACTTGTCGAATGAGGACCAATCAATCATGAGAGACCGTCTCTATCTTCGTACATCGTGCAAGAGCTAGCTTTATGATGGTCCCCAATCACCATCGGGACGGATTGACCGCAAGTGCACTTTCTGCCATTCGCTTTTTCAAAGAAGATAGTTGGCATTGGGTCATCGCGTTCGAGTCGAAGGAGACTCAAGACTTCGCGCATTGGGTCGCTTGCCAGTACCGCCTGATAGAGAATGCGCGTTCTTGCATCTACCCTTTCATCTTTTAGTGTTACGATGATATGGTAGTGATGAGGTTTTCCGCTCGAAGACGGTTTTGACTCAAAATTGCACGCGTGTGTTTTTGAAAAAACCTCAATTGCTTTCTCAAAGCTAGTGAGCTGGTTTTCGTTGTCGATATCGATAAAAAGTTCGTTCGGTCTTGGTCGAACGATGACACATTCTTTCTTGGTAGCTTCGCCCACGGCGATGTCTGAACGATTCCACTTGTAATCTTCTTCTGCTTTGTTGGTAGTTACTTGATGAGGCGCTTCTAATTCAAGTAGGTCCTGCATTGTGAATTGTTCCTCTCGAGTTCATGAATTACTCTCGTTTTCATCTTCGAATAGATCGCAGTCCGGTTGTTCCTCGACTTCGTCTTTTGCTTCCCTGAGTTGTTTCCCTTCTTCGTCAAGCGCTTTCTCATACACGGCGCTCGTCAATCGTTGACTCACTTTCCGTACGGTAAGACTGCTTGCAAGATGTCCAAGGATTGCCTCTCCGACCGCGGTCCTCTTTGGCATCGGATCGAAGGATAGCTCGACGGGGCGCACGATCCATTGCCCGTAGGACGGCGTTTGGTGGCCTGGGCGTTTGGGGTCAGGCTTGCCGTACGCGCGCGTATAGAGTTTTTTGCCGTTCTTATCGGACGGAGTTATCGAACTCTTGACTCCGCAGAACCGCGATACTTCTGATATCTTGACCGTACCCGTGGTGAGTTTCTTTTCCTCTTTGAGGCGCTCGTATCCGGAGACGATGTCTTGCCAGTTCTCTAGGATGGCTTTCCGGCCGACCCCCCGCCCGCGTACGCTACTGGCCTCTTTGGCCGTTGGGGATAGTGGGAAGTAGATTCCAGGTCGAGCGAAAAACATCCCTTTGGTATTGATTTTCTCTTCCCATCCGCCGAGCGGGATTGGATCGCCATCCGGTTTTCCGTCCTTCATCTTGACGACGTCAAACGTGCCCGTGTCCTTGGGACGTGGCGCCCTGATTCGTTCTCGCGAAACAATCCCGTCCGTCGCCATCATTAGAATGGAAGATCGGTCTTTGACGAGCCCCACCATCTCCAAAAGCTTTGCGCGCGTGCCGCTCGTTATCATCCCCGCCCAAAGCCACGATTGAAATCGCGCGGCGCCAACGGATTGCGCGAGCTTCCCATAGCAGCTATTGCAGCCAAGTTTGATGACGATTCCCGGACCTTCCTTTCCGATTCGGACCCGCTCGGTGTAGTACCCGGGAATCTTCTTGAACGGTTGGCAGTCGCATGTCGTTTTATAGACCCAGGCTCCGTGAAATTCTGTATTGGGGAAAAGTCTCTCGCCTACGAGATACTCTTCTCGATACACCCATCCTCCGCCCGACGAGACTGGGAAACAAATACTTCCGTCTTTCTCACGAAAAGGAAATGGCCCCCAGTGTTCGGTTGCCAGCCCTGCCTCCTTTTTTATTCTACCCAACTTATATTGTACCAAAGCTGAAGCGACGTGGGGACCTTCTAGATCCTTTCGCTCCAGAGTCCACTCCCATCTCCCGTGTTCGAGACACGGCAAAAAGCATAGCTCGTACGGGTACGCGCTCGAGATATCGTATCCGTAGAGAGTGCCTGAAATAGTCCCTAAGACTGAATTCTCAAACCGACCGCCGAAGAAGGCGCGCTGGGCGACGTCCTTTAGTTCTTCTGGACATGGCCTCAGGCGCGCTTTTATCCCCATTACAGTGAGCATCGCTTCGGCGCTTGAGCCGGCTCCGTAATAATTCTTGAGTTTGAGTCCAGCCTTCTCGTGAGCCTCGGTGAGCTTTTGAGCCAAGGCGGCCATCGAGGCGCATTCTTCGTAGCAGTATTCCTTGACACTGTCCCAATCGAGCTTGTCGAAGTCGGCGCGCTGTTCTTTCATGCGCGCCATCCGCTCCCATAAAGCGGGCGTGCCGACTTTCCAGTCTTGGATGGCAGCGACGAATCGGCCTTGAAAGAACTTGAAGATATCCCAAATGGTCGCGCGTCTTGGGCCCTTTTTGACCGTAAACTTGCTCGCCTGAAGATTGATGACGTATCCGTGCCAGTAGATAGGTATAAGGCCCTTGCGCGTATCGTCAGGTCGGCGTTTTCTCGTTTCAGGTCTAAAGAGCCGGTACAAGGACCGAGTGTCGACGTCGGTCAAAATCTTGGTGAGATCGTACTGAAAGGCGTATGCGAAGATTTTGGTACGTTTGGTCTTAGGAATTGAAAGAATGAAATCGAGCGATTCCTTGGTCGTGAGACGCACTCTTCGCTTGTCGGTCTCCGATTCTACCTTGCCGTCGATAGACCACCTTTGCGTGCCGTCACTACTGCTTACGGCAAGAAAGATATAGCGGTGGTCCTCTCGCCCCTGTCCCTCTCCGTCGATGCCGAGGTATTCGTTTTGGGGTGATTCTTTGTCGCTCAATACTCGTTTCGCAATGCTTGTGTGATAGCCCGCTCCGTAGCCGCATCGCGCGCAAGGATTTCCCTCGGAGGCGTGGGTAATACGGTGGGAAGAAGCGGGGCGTTTACAGATGCGGCATGGGTCTCCAGTCGGGAAATGATAGGAGAGTCTCACGGCTCGGCAGATTCGGCTATAGCGAGCGGCGCCTCGGCTGCAAGCATCTCAGGAATCGTATCGTGGACTGCATCGTCCAGAAGCTTTTCGATGTCGATTGCTTGCTGGTGAAGCGCGATGACGTACTGCGCGAGTCGTTTCCCTCCTTCGACGTAGCTCTTGGGTTTACCGTTCAAGATGAGTTTGGCGACCGTGAGCGCCTCATCGTCATTGAGCGGCGCTTGGTGATTCGGCCAGTTTTCTGGACTTTCATGGATCATGGGACAGCCTTTCCGCTGACTCTATTTGTATAGAGTTCATTGTCTTTCTTGATAGCTTCTTGCCACTCTTGTGTTTCCATAAAACCGTATTTGTTTTCGAAGTATGCGAGTCTCGCTTTGACTCTCTCGAGTTCTTTCGTAAGCTCGGGAGCCGCTTGACTCTTATATTGCTCGATACGGCTTGCTGCGCTCCCGCACCAGACAGGCGCACCCGTTTCCTTGTCGAGTAGTAGCGTTCCGTCTTTTTTAGTTACATAGTGAGGAGGGCGCAGTTCGTGAACTTTTGACATGAATTCCTCTCACGCTTTCCGGATGAGGATGTCTACGAGTTCCGTAATCTCGAGTAGAGATACTCGAAGTTCGCGTGAAGTTGGAAATCCTCCTTTGAGCCGTTCCTGAATCACTTTGAGTTTGGTGAGCATCTCTCGCTTGACGTCGAGAGTAAGTTGTAAATTGTCGGAGTCGGCCATGGGCATTACCAGCCTTTCGTTTTGAGTTCTGTGAGACGTTTTAGGAGAACATCCTGTTTGGTGAGCTTGAGTGCGGCGGTTGCGTTTGGGAGCCGTCCGCAACTGCATTTGTGATAAGCGCCTTTCCTCGATTTCTCTCGATAGATGCCGCTCCCCTTACACTTGTCACAGTACGGCCTTCTCGGTATTGCAGGTCTCTTCTGCCAATCGATAGCGGCCATGAGTTTACTTCACTTTCGGTTTCCACATTGGGTCATTGAGTTTTCGGTATTCAATCGGTACATCGTGCTTTTTGGCTACGATGATGCCGAGAGACATTCCTTTTGAAATGCCGAAGTCTTCGTAGACAATGCACGCTTGGGCGGCGTAATACCAACTCGTACCCGCCTCGATACCAAGTGCCCGCTCGGCAATGACATTGTCATCCAAGACTTGCGTATAGAGAAGATGAGGCACCATGGGCGCCTCTCCGCGCTTGAGACAATCGAGCATGGCCGCGCGCGCGTAGGTGATATTGAGTTCTCGATTACCCGCGTATGGGGATTCGATAATGACGAGTCTCATGGTCGCACCGTGTTCATCTTGGCCTCTTACCGAGACCGCGAGCCCAATCATCCATCGCGTCTGCGCATTTGCGCGCTTCCGCTATGATAGCTGGATCTTCCCCGCGAGCTTCACGGTCGCTTGCCCACTGTCTTACAAGCGAACCAGCTCCAGGGTCGCGACCGAGCAAAACGAACATCGGCTCATCGGGTTTTGCGTTGGCGTAGCAGTCGAATTGACTTGGATTATTCTTGGTGCCCATGATGAATTGACCGTCCTCTTTAGTGCATGAATTCTACGCAACCGCTGGACTCATAAAGAGCGTATACACCCTTTTAGGTTGTACCCCTGTAGCGTTCGAAATGGCTTGATAAAACTCCATAGCCAGATTTCCCGCTTCTACCGTATAGTTTTTCTTCCCCATGAGTTGCTTGATGATGCGTTTCGCGTAATCTTCGTCACTCTCGTGACGCATCCTTGGAGGCAAATGCTCTTTGGCTCCGTGCCTTGCCAACGTATCGAAAATTCGATTCTTCCCTTTCCCTCTCTCTTTCATGATTCCTTTTCCGAGATTGGCTTCCGTAATCTGCTCTCGTACGTTTTGGTCAGCTATTATCTTAAGTAGTTTCCGATTATCTCTTTTGAGCTTCATATTCTCTGCCTGGATTGCCGCTTCCTTTTTCGATTTCGGTTTGGGTCCAGGCTTTTTCTTCCCGACTCCCTTCTTCTTTCCGACTCCCTTCTTCTTTTCGAGTCCCTTCTTCTTTTCGAGTCCCTTCTTGCCTTTCTCTCCATACCAACGAACGAGCGCGGCATGCTTGGCGCGGGCGGATCTCTCGCGTGCGGCGCGCTCACGAGCGCGGGCATTGCGTTTCCTGGTCCGGGCTCCCTTCGCCCACGGACTTTCCTTCTTCAATTTGCCATGTCGCGAATCCCTCGCTCGTGGCCGAACTCCCTCTTGACAGTCTCTTTAGACTATCCTATGTTGGGAGTCGGGTAATCGGTTTCGTCGTCGACAACCCATTGGCAGCCCCACCCCTCGGATTGAGCCTGGGGGTGGGGCGTTTCCTTTTTGGGTGTTTGTGTCCTCCTAACCAGTCTTTCTCTGAATAGACGCAACTGCGCTCTTGCGAGCGAGCACGGACTCGTGGAGATTCAAGAGCGCATCGGTGAGTTCATCGATAGAAGTAACCGCTTTGTCCGCATGGGCTCTTGGAAGAGAGGTATCGATGCGTACGGTCGTCCGAAGTTTGGAGAGCATTCCGATATCGGACTCGAAACCGTTGTCCCTCTTTCGAACAAGTCCTCCGGCGCGCTTCTTCAAGGACGAGAGACCTTTTTCGGGTCCAGCAATGTCCGCATGAAGTACGCCAATCTCTTCGATGAGCACGTCCAAGGGTCGGACGGCCAAGACGACAAGCGCTTTGTCCAATTTTCGGTCGGTCTTGAGCGCGACACGTAGGCGCGAGAGTCCCCCGAGCTCTACGTCGAATCCAACCGCCGTGTCACTCTTCTTCTTCGGATTGATCATTTTCCTTTTCCCTATAAACATCCCGGGCCATCCACCAAAGTGGCGAGTGGCCCGGGCTTTTCTTACGCGCTTTTTACCCTCAGAACGGGATTTGGTCGGCGCCCGGTCCGCCTACCTGCTCTGCGATCCCTTGTCCGCCGGTCAATGCAGGTGGTCCGCCGAGCATAGCCGCAGGTCCGAAGCTTTTGCGCGGCTTGGGACTGCCCATGTTGATGCCGAGGTCATAGAGCCACATGGTCTGGCCCTTTCCGATCTCGAGCTTGCTCTTGGGACTAATCCGCATCTCGAAGCAGAGGTCCGGCCGGCTCGATACCCGCTCGATATATTGCGTGAGCTGGTGGGTGGCGGGCGAGAGGACTTCGCTTCCCGGTGGAACCGTGATGACGTTTCCTTCACGATTGATGACCTTGCAGGGTTCCGTCAATCGGAAGAGAAAGCAATTCCAGTCTTTGTTTTCGCCGCCCATCATCATAGGAGGCATGGGGAGGAGATTGAGTAGGTAGCCGACGAGGACGGTATCGCAACCCTTGTTTGGGTTATACATATACCGTTCGGTTTCGATCTTGGTGAATCTGTCTCCTCCGTTGGTACTCGCTGCCGCTGGCGTATGGGTGGTGGGAGCCGGTTGTGCTTTTGTGTCGTCGTCGTGCTTTTTGGCAGTGTTCGGTGTGGCCATTGTTTTCTCTTTTGGTTGGATTCGAAGAGCGAATCATCGAGAAGGTTCGATTATTCGACGTTCTCGTGACTTGCCCGTTACGCTAAGGATAAGTCGGTAAAAAGTTCGTGAATTAGTCTTATGTGTTGGCGGCTTCAGGAGGACCGTCCGATTCTTCGATGACGATGCCTCCGGTTTCGTCGACCGTAATCTTGGGCATCGTGCGCGCCGCGCGCGTTACGTTTCCCACGAATCCGGTAGAGCCGCTTTGATGCTTGGCCGCGATGGGACCAATCCAATTCTGGAGTTGACGTTGAAGCTCCGTAAAGAGTTCGAGCTCTCGTCCACGCGGATACTTGATCGTTACTTCGCTTCCGAGTTCGTTCTTGAAACTCATTCCGTGTGGAGGGAAGAGTTTGAGCGTATCGATCGAAGCGGCTGTATCCGCTGATCGAATGTCCGTGTCTCGAATCTGAGCGTGACACTGAGGACATTTGCCGTCGCGAAATTCGACGTTGGCTTTGGTCACGTTGCGAAGAAAGAGTTCGCACCCGTGACAGTTGAAAATGTGATTAGGGGCGAGAACGATCATGAAACCCTCATTGACATTTGCCCGTGAATTGTGGTAGTTTCCTATCCAATCGACGAGTCCCGCAAACTACTACAATCCCCGGCGATTGTCAATAGGTAATTCAATGATAATTCAACTTCGGGGATACTCAAAAATCAAGGTCAATTCCAAAGACCGAGAGATGCTCGTTATCGTATTCAAGATTGGCCCTATCCGCATTTGCGTGAATGCCAACATCCCGGATGATGGGAAACAGACGGCTCCGTTTTATGTGCAAACGGAAGTCAAAGAGTCTGAAGGGTGGACGACAGTAGATGGGAGAGAGAAAGAGGAATAATTCATGAACTCTGATTCAAAACCAAACTCATTCGAAGAAGAAGCGCGCGTTCTCATCGAGAAGCAAGAAGAATTCAAAGCGAAGATTATTGCAGAGCGGTCTATGTACATGGCTCGAATCATAGAGCTCGACGAATTACTCGCAAAGCTCGGTGGAGTTAAGAAGTATAAGCCTAGACAGAAGGTGAACGAAGGAGAGAACGGGGGAGAGGCATCTGCCCCTTTAGACGACGAAGAAGAAGCAATCCTAGCGATGGATTACCTGGATTCCAACGGAGCGTTACTGCCAATTCCAGAGAACTGGATGCCAGATCCGACTCTGGACAAGAAAAGTCAGATTATAGAAATCATCCGAATGAAAGGCCCACAACTAAGAGGACAGATAATAAGGATGTATCCTCACGCCAACTCGAAGGAGAAAGCTCGGACGTGGGCGCCTCTCTCGGAGCTCATTCGCTCCGGGAGGCTGGTAGAAAACAAGTACGGACAACTCACAATTCCGAAGCGATAGAGACAGCGTTTCATTCAGCCGTCTGTAAAGAAGAAGGAATCTGGGAGGTTACGGACAAGGCCACCAGAATTACGTATCGAACGTTTGGTGGACGAACTCAAGTAGAAGAGCGCCTTGAACATCAAGAGAGCATAAAGAGACTGCCGAAGAGGCCGAACCTTGGAGCGGGCAAGTACGGTTCGAATGGGAAGGGGACTCCGACATGAGCGCTATCGGCACTTACACCTGCAAACTCTGTCAAGGCCAAGTCCCTTCGGACAAGATGCGTTGTCCGAAGTGCAAGAATTGGCACCTCCCTGATAAGAACTCCACGTCCGACGACGAAGAGACGGTCATTCTCTCTGACGCCAAGCTTGCCGTCATCGAACGCTATAAGACAGGAATGCTTGACGTCGTCTTTGGCGGAGGCTTAGCGCGAACGAGCGTGAGTCTTGTGGCTGGTCCTCCTGGAGCTGGCAAGACTACGCTCTTCCTTCAGCTTGCGGACGCCATCATCGACATCACGGGTAGAGAAGCCATGTTTATCGCGAACGAGCAAGGACCGGAAGAAATCAAGGAAACCGCTCGCCGCATTCGTATCAAGAACATGGACAAAATTCGTGTCGTCAAAGCGATGGGAGGGCTCAAGAGTGACCTTGGAGCCCTCATCCTCCGCTACCAGCCAGGTCTTATGATCTTGGATTCTCTGACGAAACTGACGGGCGACGACCCAAACCTCGGGCTCATGGTGTGCGAACGGCTAAAGAGCTACACTGTCGAGCTTAAAGCCCCTAGCCTTATTGTGAACCAGATCAACAAAGACGGCGACCACGCTGGGATCATGAAACTTCAGCACGCGGTCGATGCCACATTTTTCCTGGAGAAGGACGACTCGGACGGAGAACGGTTCTTTTGCTCGACGAAGAACCGTTTCGGTGAGTCTCCGGTGGGCGTCAAGCTTCTCATGACGCCGGCAGACCATCCGGAGTACCCCGGCAAACTCATCTTGTCACCCAGGCAAGATGATGATACAGATGAGCTCGGTGACGACGGACCTATCAATAGCTTCGGGTCAGAGGACGTTTCATAAGGAGGCGAAGTGATGCCGGCAGCCAGCGGTCCTCCATGCGTAGTGTGCCTTAGGCGCGTATCAAGGTGTCGCGTGACGCGATGTCCTTGGTGCGCAGTCGTGCTTTGCATGAAATGTGAATGTCCGCATCGATGCGCGGAACAGATGGAGGCGTGGAGACGCGCGACGTCCGGCGGATTTGTGGAGAAGTGATGAGAGAAGAACGATTCAACATAAGAAGGAAGGACCGCTATGACCATCGGAGATTTGAAAGCACTTCTTGCCTCGTACGACGATAGTTTAGAAGTCACCATTGACGGTGATCCTGTAGAGGACGTCTATACCGATGAGGACACCGATGGTGGTGTAGAGTACGTCGTTTTGAGTTGCGAATCTCCAGAATAAGGACCAAAGGTCAAACCTCATGTGCATTCACGCCTATCCCCTCATCGTCGGTTCTACGGTTCGTGATAACCTCCCGAAGCTCACCCTTTGGTGTCCGGGATGCGGAGCCTTTACGTATTCAGAAGTATCAAAAGGTCCCCGATCAAGCGATTGGATAGAGCCTAACCTTTCGGCCAATCGTCACAAGAATCGTCCTTGTCAAGAGCTCCCTCTTCCGTGTCTCATATGCGGAGAGACGGAAAACAAGGAAGAAAAATTTCGGATTGCTCTCGAATCCATCCTCGCAAATGAGATTGACGAAGGAAAACAATTCAGCTTTACAGCTTCGAGAGCGAGAATGGCGCTTCATGGTCCCGCCAAAGAGCCATGACCAAATACATCGTCATCGCAGAAGGCGACCGCATCGTCCTCGGTTGGGCCTACCCCACCAAAGCTCGCGAGTCTGAGTACGAGGCTGATCCGGCGCACTACATTCCGTTATCGACAGGTTGTTACCTTCACGTCGAGACCGAAGCCGAAAACGAGCATGTACTCATTCTTGCGTACCCGTTCGTGGAAGACCGCGCGAAGAAGGTTGCCAAGCAGATTGGCGGGAAGGTCGAATTCATTCCCTGAGCCAAACTAATTCACGAATTAGGAGCCCTCAATGTCTGAATCTCAGTATCCTCCTCATCAAACACATTCATTCCCATGCGAAGTCTGTCTAGGTACTGGTCCATGTGCGGCTTGTAACGGGTCTCGCAAAATTCTTTTGCTTACCTGCGGCCTTTGCAAGCTCCCTCTCGACCGTCCTGGTCCTCACAACTGTCCCTCATGCGGAGGGACCATGACGGCCCTTCTCGATGGCTGGAACTGCGGCAACTGTAAGGTCTTCAACGGTGCTGCGAAAGAGTGGCTATCTGAGTGCCGTTCGTGCGGTCAACTGGGACCGAGCAAGCCTATAACCAAAGTTCCTGCTCCAATGACCTATGAGGACGTGGTTCAAGGACTCTCATCATGGAAGAAGCGTTTGGCTACTATCCGGAATTCCCTCGCCCCAAACGCAGTTCTCGTCCCGGCAGAGGCTTCCCCCGCACCAGCAGACGAGGTCCCTAGTCCGGCGGAGGAGTCGGGAAAGAGTGCTATCGATGATTTGATTCGAGAGGCAGAAGAAGCAATCGTGAGCGGAGCGACGGTAGCACGTCCACTTCCGCTTTTGATTGCGAAACTTTTGAGAGAATTCAAAGGAGAGCGGGCCACCTGCCTTCTCCAGCGCGCCACCATTAAGGACCTTCGCGCGAAACTCGAACAGATGTCCAAAGAAGAACTCTGGGGCATATGGCTTTTCAATACAAATCCAAATCGCTTTCTGTTGAATACAAACTTGTCCGCTCCTCAGTTGATGACGTGGAGATCCAAGGGAGAGGCAGAAAAATTCGCAGCTAGTGTCGTAGGTCCCCCAGGGAGTTACGCTATCCAGAGAATTCGTACGGTGGACGAGAAGGAGACTGATAATCGGCCTCCTACGACGTGCGCAGTATGCCAAGGGCGCATTTTTGACGATGCGGGGCGCTGTACCTATTGCGCCGACGGGTATGGTCCAAAGACGAGCGGAGCAGCAGCGGACTCAGCAAAGGAGGAACCTTTTCTGACGATTCTGAATAGTGAACCTCGGATAACCGAACTACTCCTCAGTTCTGGAGATATCTACGATCGATTATACGCGTTAGACAATGACGGGAATGTGTGGACTATGGTCGTAGCGAGCGACTCTTCGTGGCGCAACCCGCTCGAGCGCGGCGTGCACGCGATGTTCTGCAGCGAGGCCGCGGAGTGGAGGAGACTTCCGTCGATCAAGGAGTCTAAAGGAAAAGATCATGAGTAATGAAAATCGCGGTTTTCGCGGGATGGACCCGGAAAAGCAGCGGGCCATTGCGAGTAAGGGCGGCAAGGCTGCACATGCTCAAGGTAAGGCGCACGAGTTTACGAGCGAGCAAGCGAAGATTGCCGGTAGGAAAGGCGGACTCTCCGTCTCGAAGGACAAGAAGCATATGTCCGAGATAGGCAAACGAGGCGGCAAAGAAAAAGAAAAGAAGGGGCAGTGACCGATGCAATACTCTCAGTACCTCATCATCGTCGGCGGTACGAAGGCTGCGCGAGATAGACATCGAAAGAACTTCGATTGCCTGAGCGATGCAGAAAAGCATCTCGGCAAACTCAAGGTCGCGCGAGACCCCGAGGTCCATACCCTCTATCTACTAGGAGTAGAGCTGGGCGGAGTGCAGCGACTTTTACGAACACTGAAACTGCGAGAGCCTCCGAAATGAGCAAAGCTACACTCGAAGCCGAACGCGCCGCGCTCAAGGTCGTCGGGCGACGATACGATCTATGCCCGTCACATAGGCCGAAGGCTCAGGTGCAGACATGACAAACAACGTAGCGAAAGTGGCCGCCGCACTTTACGTGATTGCCGTCTTGTGCGGAGGCGTTGCCTTGCTCTGGTGGTCCGATGGCCGCTGGTATCGCGTCGCCGGGGCCGCGTTCGTCCTCTGGAATGGCTGCAATGATGCGGCCTCGGTGCTCGGGAAGTGGCGGAAACTGCGGGAGTCTCCGAAATGACCAAAGCTACCCTCGAAGCCGAACGCGCCGCGCTCAAGGTCGAGATTGATGCTTTCCAGTTTCCCTGTCCCGACTGCGGGCGGCACGTCGGCAAAATTCCGTGGGATAAGAAGAAGGGCGGAGAGTGTCCACACTGCTTCGCGCATATAGAACCCAAAGATTTTCAAACGCTCGCAGATGCCTTACAAGCCAAGTGGGCGCGCATCATCGAACTCGCAAAACTCATCACAGAGGCTTCTACCTTGGAGCATGCGACCGAACTCAGCAAATCTCTTAGCGTGTGGGAGACGTTTCTCGTCCGCGGTTGCCGGACGGAGGACTTTACGCGCGGCCTCTACCGGATGCTTTCGGCGTGTTTCTACAATATCGCGCATACCGATAGGGACGGATTCTATCTAGTAGAGTTCGGGGAACTTTTCCTCGCTGTCGGAACACTCAAACGGATGGTCGCTTTCGTAAAGAAAAAAGAGCGAAGCGACAAAGAGTCTCCGATGGCGAAGCTCGAAGACGATATCGTCTCGCTACTCGAAGAGACTGAGGTTCTACCGAAGATGGTAGACCAATTGGAGCGGGAGACTCGCGAAGCCGAACTCGCTGAGCTCAAGAGACTTCAAGCGAAGTATCCTAATTCGTGAACTAAAGGAAAGGCTTCAAGCGAAGTATCCTAATTCGTAAACTAAAGGAAAGGATTCATATGCATGCTCGACACTTCAATGAACGCGATACTTTTCGCAAAGAAACTCCGCAATCGCCAAGCAGAACTCAAGGCGAAGTATAAGAAAGATCTCGACAAGTATGCGCGTGACTTCGAATCCTGGAAAGCGGCCCTCGCCCGATTCCTTGTCAATGATGCTCATAAAAACGTCGCAAAGATTCTACGGTCAAAGTTCGATACAAATCGGTATAACCACGATTCCTACTGGCAGAATGTTATTCTTGCAGATTGCCCCAAACCTCCCATGAAACCGAAGGACGATGTCATCCGCAAAATTGGTAGCGCCCTTCGCCATATCGCCATCACGGGACAGAAGACTGTCCATCTCAATTCGAGCGACCTAGAGACCTACTTCGGGGATGAGGACGAAGGGGACGACTGAAAAAAGAGCTTGCATCGTCCAGATGAGTTTGTTAGCTTCACAAATGTCGGTGAAACCCATCGATAAAGCCTCCGGAGGGGATGCGCCAAGAAGGGCACCTGTTGAAGGAGGAAAGGCCGCTCGCGAGGGCGGTCGCCCCGAACGTACGGACAAGCCGCAATGAGGACACATGAGCCAACAGTGACGCGAGACATCAAGGCCCATTTCGAACGAATTTCTCAATTATTTCGAAGTGGCTTGCCCGTGCGTACGGGGACGGTTGGAGACTCACAACGAGGCCACGGCCAAAGCGATCGGCTTGCCCGTGCGTACGGGGACGGTTGGGCGGGCGGAGACGTTCTTCAGGTAATGGAAACGGCTTGCCCGTGCGTACGGGGACGGTTGGAATCCAGCGACACAGAGTCCCGACACCGTGCCGGCTTGCCCGTGCGTACGGGGACGGTTGGGTTGCGCGAGGTGGCGTCGGGTGAGGGGGTAGAGGCTTGCCCGTGCGTACGGGGACGGTTGGCCAGACGAGACGCGTGCAATCCGAGCGCCCGAGGCTTGCCCGTGCGTACGGGGACGGTTGGATCCAGCGCTCCGCGTCTGGCGTCTTCAGGACGGCTTGCCCGTGCGTACGGGGACGGTTGGAAGTTCCACGGCGGGCGCGGCTTGCCCGTGCGTACGGGGACGGTTGGTGTACCTCCATGCGACCGTATAATTCATGAATTGATAACCCCATGACTACTTCAGAAAAACTTCTCAATCGCGCCTTCAAGTTCCGTCTCTATCCAAACCCTGTCCAAGTTGCCGAACTCTCAGAATATGAACGGCAGCTCCGGTGGCTTTGGAATCTCGCTCATGAGCAACGCTTGCTCGCTCAAAAGCGTCCTCGCGAAGAGCGTCCGCGGATTGACTATTTCCGTCAGTCCAAGGAGATGACAGAAATTGTCAAAGAGAAGAGCGAGCTCGGACGGGTTATTTGCTGCGCTCGTCAGGAGACTCTTCGCCATCTCGACCGAGCTTGGCAACGCTACTACAAGCGTCTTGGCGGTCGTCCCAAATTCAAGCGTCGCATCGATAGGATGGGCATCTACTTCTCGACCACCAAGCATTGGAAAGTTGAGCTCGGCAATCTCACTCTCGCGGGCGCCGCATCGAGTTTGGGCCCTATCAAGATAAAACAAGATCGCCCGTGGCCCGGAGACGCAAAGTTCACTTCGTGTCATATCGTACGCGACGTAGACCAATGGTTTGCAGTCTTCCCGCTCGAATTCACCATCATTCAAGTTCGCCACAAGGGCCATGCCGTGGGCATCAATCGCGGCGCCATTCACGCCATCGCGGACTCAAATGGTCGGGTGGTCGATTCGCCGCGGTACTACGTACGAGGGCTCAAAAAAATTGCCAAGCTATCTCGCGTACTTGATAGGCGTACATCTCGACGAAAGAAGCCGGAGTTTCGGTATCGTCAATACTGCGGCGATAAGGAGTCTCTGGATCGCAATGCCGCGATGCTCGGGATTTCGTCTGGCGCGCTCTTGTATCATGTTCGGAAGAAAGGGAGTCTCGAGCTTGCTATCGCGCACGTGCGCGCTCATCCGCCAAAGGCACTTACAGTCCTCACAGAGGGTGAGACTGGAGTTCGCGTCTTAGGGCGAAATCGCGAAAAAGCGCGCATCGCGCTTGCCAAGGCGCATCGGGATATCCGGCGCAAACGCGAGTGGTTTCTTCACGACCAAAGCTCCCATTATACCAAACACTATGCCCTCATCGGTATCGAGGATTGGTCCACCAGGGACATGACATCGAGCGAGCCGGATGAGAACGTCAAGGCGCCCAAGCATCTCCTCAATCGAAAGATTCTTGACGTAGGCTGGTACGAGCTTGCTCGACAGATCGACTACAAGGCAGAAGCGACAGGAAGTCAAGTCGTCAAAGTCAATCCTGGAATTCGAGACGACAAGGAAAACGTGGCTGGCATCTCGAAGACGTGTAGCGGTTGCGGGAAAGCGCTTGACGTAGCTGCAAGCGGCAATCAATATAGCTTGTGCGATGCATGCAATCGCTCGGAACTTGGAGACGTGAACGCTGCGCGCAATGTCTTACTACGTGCTATCCTCTCCAAGAGAGAAACTCCTACCAAACGGGAGAAGACCAGTATCAAGATCAAGGGTCGAACGTTTCGACCCAAGACATCGGTGAAACCCATCGATGAAGCCTCCGGAGGGGACGCGCCAAGAAGGGCACCTGTTGATGGAGGAAAGGCCGCTCGTGAGGGCGGTTACCCCGAACGTACGGACAAGCCGCAATGAGGACACATGAGCCAACAGTGACGCGAGACATCAAGGCCCATTTCGAACGAATTTCTCAATTATTTCGAAGTGGCTTGCCCGTGCGTATGGGGACGGTTGG